>NZ_JBLZPH010000012.1:59274-101114 GCF_049199205.1 Shinella sp. M31
AGCCGAAGTCGAATATGCCGACGTCGAGAGCGACATGATCTGGGTGAAGTTCCCGATCGTCGAGGGTGCCGCCGACCTCAAGGACAACTATGTCGTCATCTGGACGACCACACCCTGGACGATCCCCGGCAACCGCGCCATCGCGTTTTCCTCGCGCTATCCCTACGGCCTGTTCGAGGTCGAAAGCGCCCAGAACGATTTCGGCCCGCAGCCCGGCGAAAAGCTGATCTTCGCGACGCGTCTTGCCGATGAGGCGGCCGCCAAGGCGAAGCTGACCTTCAAGTTCGTTCGTGACATCGCGCCGGAAGAGCTGGCTGCGCTCACCTGCGCCCATCCGCTGAAGGACCTCGGCTACACCTTCCCGGTGCCGCTGCTCGATGGCGACCACGTCACCGACGATGCCGGCACCGGCTTCGTGCACACCGCGCCCAGCCACGGCCGCGAGGACTTTGACGCCTGGACGTCGAAAGCCCGCGAACTGGAAGCGCGCGGCATCTCGTCGAAGATCCCGTTCCCGGTCGACGATGCCGGCTTCTACACCGCCGACGCGCCCGGCTTCGACGGCGCGCGCGTCATGGACGACAACGGCAAGAAGGGCGACGCCAACGAGCGCGTCATCAAGGCGCTGATCGCTTCCAACACGCTGTTTGCCCGCGGTCGCCTCAAGCACTCCTACCCGCATTCCTGGCGCTCCAAGAAGCCGGTCATCTTCCGCAACACGCCGCAGTGGTTTGTCTATATGGACAAGGAACTCGGCGACGGCACCACGCTGCGCTCGCGTTCGCTGTCGGCCATCGACGACACCCGCTTCGTGCCGGCCTCCGGCCAAAACCGCCTGCGCGCCATGATCGAAGGCCGTCCGGACTGGGTGCTCTCGCGTCAGCGCGCCTGGGGCGTGCCGATCGTCATCTTCGCCGACGAGAACGGCGAGGTGCTGGTCGATGACGCCGTCAACGCACGCATTCTCGAGGCCTTCGAGAAGGAAGGTGCCGATGCCTGGTTCGCCGAGGGCGCCAAGGAGCGCTTCCTCGGCAACGACCATGACGCGGCCAAGTGGACGCAGGTCATGGACATCCTCGACGTCTGGTTCGATTCGGGCTCGACGCACACCTTCACGCTGGAAGACCGCCCGGACCTGAAATGGCCGGCCGACGTCTATCTGGAAGGCTCCGACCAGCATCGCGGCTGGTTCCACTCCTCGCTGCTCGAAAGCTGCGCGACGCGCGGCCGTGCGCCCTACAACGCCGTCGTCACCCATGGTTTCACCATGGACGAGAAGGGCGAGAAGATGTCCAAGTCCAAGGGCAACGTCGTCTCGCCGCAGGATGTCATGAAGGAATCGGGCGCCGATATCCTGCGCCTCTGGGTCATGACGACGGACTACTGGGAAGACCAGCGCCTCGGCAAGACGATCATCCAGACCAATATCGACGCCTATCGCAAGCTGCGCAACACGGTGCGCTGGATGCTCGGCACGCTGGCGCACGACACGGGCGAGGAAATCGCCCATGCCGACATGCCGGAGCTGGAAAAGCTGATGCTGCACCGGCTGGCGGAACTGGATGCCATTGTGCGCGAAGGTTACGACGCCTTCGACTTCAAGAAGATCGCCCGCGCGCTCATCGACTTCTCCAATGTCGAGCTCTCGGCCTTCTACTTCGACGTCCGCAAGGATGCGCTCTACTGCGACGCCCCGTCCTCGCCGAAGCGCCGCGCCTCGCTCTTCGTCATCCGCAAGCTGTTCGAATGCCTCGTCACCTGGCTCGCCCCGATGCTGCCCTTCACCATGGAAGAGGCGTGGCTTTCGCGCAAACCCGATGCCGTCTCGGTCCATCTGGAGCAGTTCCCGGATGTGCCGGCCGAATGGCGCAACGCTGCGCTGGAAGCCAAATGGGAGAAGATCCGTCAGGTCCGTTCGGTCGTGACGGGTGCCCTGGAAATCGAGCGCCGCGAAAAGCGCATCGGCGCCTCGCTGGAAGCCGCCCCGGTCGTGTACATTGCCGATCCGGAGCTTCTGGCCGCCCTCGACGGCCAGGACTTTGCGGAAATCTGCATCACCTCGGCCATCACGCTCGTTGCCGGCGAAGGCCCGGCGGAGGCTTTCCGTCTTGGCGACGTCGCCAAGGTCTCGGTCGAGCCGAAGCTGGCGGAAGGCCAGAAATGCGCCCGGTCCTGGCGCATCACGACGGATGTCGGCTCGGATGCCGACTATCCCGACGTGTCGGCGCGTGATGCCGCAGCGCTGCGTGAAATCGGTTTCCGCCGCGCGGCGTAAGAATAGTCACTCTGTTGACGGCCGGTGATTCCGGCCGCCAACACCAGCGTGTGAATTGCGCTTGCGGTTTTCATCCGCTATTGCTGCCTGAAAATGGTCGGATTGTTCCGCCATGGCACGGCAGGCTATTGCCGCGCTTGGGTTTCGGCGTACCGGCTCTGCTGGAAGGGTTTGATGGGAATGATGCGACATATTCGGGTGCATGCCGGACTTCTCGGCCTCATTGGCGGAAGCCTTCTCCTCACCGGTTGCATGGGTCCGACCTACGGCACGAGCAAATCCTCCGGCGAGCAGCTTTTGGACGACCTCGGCAATGCCGTGATGATCCAGACGCCGGATGCCGACCAGGCCAAGAAGATCCGCTACCAGCCGCGCGGCGCGCTCGTCGTGCCGGGCAACAAGGAAGCGCTGGTCACGCCGCAGCAGTCCGTTGCCAGCAAGGACAATGCCGGCTGGATCGAAAGCCCGGAAGACATGCGCGACCGTCTGCGCGCCGAGGCCGACGAGAACAAGGACAACAGCCACTACCGTTCGCCGCTCGCCTCGCAGTCGACCACGAACCATAACCTGACGACCGCCCAGCAGACCGCCGCCTATCGTGAAGGCCGCCGCATCCAGCAGGGCGCCTATTCCGACAAGCGCCGCTACCTCAGCGATCCGCCGCTGGATTACCGCCGCATGCCCGAACAGGCACAGGCCGATCTCGGCGAGCCGGAAAAGGTCAAGGAACGCCGCCGCAAGAAGGAGGCGAAGGCCGCCAAGCAGACGGGTTCCAAGTGGTGGCCGTTCTAAGACCATGACCGCCTATCGTATCCGCCCTGCGGTCGCGGCCGATGCCGCGATCATTCTGCGTTTCATCCGCGAACTCGCCGACTACGAAAACGCGCTGCACGAAGTCGCCGCGACCGAAGAGAGCGTCGCGTCCTCGCTGTTCGGCGAAGGCTCGATCAGCCATGCGGCGATCTGCGAAACCGTCGATGGCGATCCGGCGGGCTCCGCCGTCTGGTTCAAGACCTATTCCACCTGGCAGTCGAAGAACGGACTTTATCTAGAAGACCTCTATGTCACGCCCGCCCATCGCGGCGGCGGCGTCGGCAAGATGCTGCTGCGCCATCTTGCGCGCACGGCGATCGAGGAAGGCTGCGGCCGTTTCGAGTGGAGCGTGCTCGACTGGAACGAGCCGGCGATCCGCGTCTATGACGCGATCGGCGCCGAGCCCCATCCGGAATGGCTGCGCTACCGCCTGTGGGGCGACAAGCTGAAGGCCTTTGCCGAAGGCTGATTAGCGCCGGCCGGCGAAGAAATCCCTGAGAATATCGGCCGCCTCGCTGCCGCTCAGGCCGGAATAGACATCCGGTGCGTGGTGGCAGGTCGGCTGCGCGAAGAAGCGTATGCCGCTTTCGACCGCCCCGCCCTTGGGATCGTCGGCGCCATAATAAAGCCGGCGGATGCGGGCGAAGGAAATCGCTGCGGCGCAGAGCGTGCAGGGCTCCAGCGTCACGTAGAGATCGGCCCCGGTCAGCCGCTCCTGGCCGAGTTTTTTCGCGGCCTCGCGGATGACGGCGACCTCGGCATGGGCGGTCACGTCGTTTTCCGCGCGGGTGCGGTTTCCGGCCTGTGCGACGATCTCGCCGTTCAGCACCAGCACCGCGCCGACGGGCACTTCACCGCGCTCGCCGGCGGCGCGCGCCTCGGCCAAAGCGGTCTCCATGAAGCGATTTGTCATTGACGACACGAATTCCTCTTAACCCCGGACGCCTGACCTGATAGGACACGGCAAAACGCAGGCAGCACAAATGACATTCAAAGACAAGCCGAAACGGCCGGGCGGCAAGCCCGCGGGCCGCGATTCCAAGCCGCGTGGCGCCGCATCGGCGGCCGCGGGCAAGAAACCTTTTGCAGCTGGCAAGAAGCCGGGCGGCAAACCTTTCGCCGAGAAATCCGCGCCGCGCGACGCAAAGCCGGCCCGTGCGGCCAAGCCTGCGCCGCAGATCTCGGCCAGCGCCGAGCTGGCGCCCGAGCGCATTTCCAAGCTGCTCGCCCGCGCAGGCGTTGCCTCGCGCCGCGATATCGAGCGCATGATCATGGAAGGCCGCGTCAGCGTGAACGGCACATTGCTGGACACGCCCGTCGTCAACGTGACCTTCGCGGACCGCATCGAAGTGGACGGCATGCCGATCCGTGGCATCGAGCGCACGCGCCTCTGGCTCTACCACAAGCCGGCCGGCCTGGTGACGACCAATGCCGACCCGGAGGGCCGCCCGACCGTCTTCGAAAACCTGCCGGAAGACCTGCCGCGCGTCATGTCCATCGGCCGCCTCGACATCAATACCGAAGGCCTGCTGCTGCTGACCAATGACGGCGGTCTCGCGCGTATGCTCGAGCTGCCGACGACCGGCTGGCTGCGCCGCTACCGCGTGCGCGCCCACGGCAAGATCGAGCAGGCCGATCTCGACAAGCTGAAGGAAGGCATCGCCGTCGACGGCGTGCTCTATGGCGCGATCGAAGCGACGCTCGACAAGGCGCAAGGCTCCAACGTCTGGATCACCATGGGTCTGCGCGAAGGCAAGAACCGCGAGATCAAGAACGTGCTCGGCGCGCTCGGCCTCGACGTGAACCGCCTGATCCGCATCTCCTACGGCCCGTTCCAGCTCGGCGAGCTGCCGGAGGGCCATGCCCAGGAAGTGCGCGGCCGCACGCTGCGCGACCAGCTCGGCCCGCGCCTGATCGAGGAAGCCAAGGCGAATTTCGACGCTCCGCTCTTCGACCACAAGGGTGGCGAAGCCGAGGAGGAAGCGCCGGCGAAGAAGACCCGCGAGACGGCCGCACGCCCGGCCCGCGACGAGAAGCCCGGCGACCGCCGCGAGCAGGCCCGCGCACGCCTCGATACCAAGCGCGACGACCGTTTCGGCGACAAGCCCCGTGGCGACAGGCCGCGTGGTGACAAGCCGCGCGATGGCGGACGTGACCGTGGTTTCGGCGACAAGCCGCGCGGTGACCGCGATTTCCGCGATCGCGACGACAATACCCGTTTCGATGCCAAGCCGAAGCACGAGCCGGCGGCGCGTGCCCGCAAGTCCAATGTCTGGATGGCGCCCGGCGCTCGTCCCGTATCCGAAAAGAAGGCGGAAACCGCCGACGGCGTGAAGCGTGAAACGCGCGAGCGTCCCGAAGGTGCGCCGAAGACCAAGCGCTACGGCCGCACGGCCGAAGGTGCGCCGACCCGCTCGGCCAAGAAATTCGATCCCGACCGCAAGGGCCCGGCCCGTGGCCGCCCCGGTGGCGACAAGGTCGAGAAGCCGCGCATCCTGAAGACGCGCGACGAGGACGGCGAGTGGATCCGCGCGAGCGAAGCGGAAGGCCGTGACGAAGGTCGCGGCGGCTTGGGCCGCCCGCGCTCCGGCGCCGGGGACGACCGTGCCCCGCGCGGTTTCGGTGACCGACCGCCGCGTGGCGACCGTCCTTTCGGCGATCGCAAACCGCGTGGCGATGGCGAGCGTTCCTTCGGAGACCGCAAGCCGCGCGCCGAGGGTGATCGTTCCTTTGGGGACCGCAAGCCGCGTGCGGAAGGCGAGCGCTCCTATGGCGACCGTCCGGCTCGCGGTGACCGCAAACCCCGCGCAGAGGGCGAACGCGCCCTCGGTGATCGTCCGCCCCGTCGCGATGGCGGCAAGTCGTTCGGTGCAAAGCCGGGCGGCGGAAAATCCTTTGGCGGCAAGCCGGGTGGTCGTCCCACCGGTGGCAAGCCGGCCGGCGGTCGTCCGCGCGGCAAGGGAAAGTAAGCGAGCGTGCGGATCGTCGGCGGAGAGTTTCGCGGCCGTTCGCTCGCGACGCCGAAGTCGGATGATATCCGGCCGACGACGGACCGCACGCGCGAAAGCCTGTTCAACATCCTGAACCATGCCTACCCGCAAGCGCTCGACGGCACGCGTGTGCTCGATCTCTTCGCGGGCACCGGCGCCGTGGGCCTCGAAGCGCTGTCGCGCGGTGCGCGCGCCGTGCTCTTCGTCGAGCAGGGCGTCGAGGGCAGGGGTCTCCTGCATTCCAACATCGAAAGCCTCGGCGTAATCGGCCGCGCCAAGATTTTCCGCCGCGATGCCACGGCACTCGGCACTGTCGGCACGATGGAGCCGTTCGATTTCCTCTTCGCCGATCCGCCTTACGCCAAGGGACTGGGCGAAAAGGCGCTGGATGCGGCGGCGCGCGGTGGCTGGCTCGTCGATGGCGCCCTTGCGATCCTCGAAGAGCGCGCCGATATTCAGCCCGTCGCCGTGGATGGTTTCGACCATATCGAGACGCGCACCTTCGGCGACACGCGCATGCATTTCTACCGCTACCGCTCCGGCTGATCTGCCTTTGAGGAGACTTGAGCGATGACCGATGCCCTCGTTTCCCATCCTGCCTCGCAAGACAACGGCCCGACTGTCGCCATCGCCCTTGGTGGCGGCGGTGCGCGGGGGCTTGCCCATATCCATGTCATCGATGTTCTGGACGAGCTCGGCATCCGCCCGGTTCTGATATCGGGCGCTTCCATCGGCGCCATCATGGGCGCGGCAATGGCGGCGGGCATGACGGGCCGCGAGATTCGCGAACACACATTGGCGACCATCGGCCGCCCCGGCCAGATCATGAACCGGCTGTGGAGCCTGCGCCCGGCAGGCCTGTCGGAAATGGTCGCCGGCGGTTTTCGCATGGGCCAGTTCAATCTGGAACGCGTGCTGAAGGCCTTCCTGCCCGATCGCCTGCCGCAGACCTTCGAGGAGCTGCCGATCCCGCTCAAGGTGATCGCTGCGGATTATTACGCCCAGTGCGAATGCGTGCTGGACAGCGGCCCGCTCCTGCCGGCCGTCGCCGCCTCCGCCGCCTTGCCTGCCATCTTCCGTCCCGTCGTCATCGGCGGGCGCGTGATGATCGACGGCGGCCTGTGGAACCCGGTGCCCTTCGATCATCTCGCCGGCAAGGCGGATATCACCATCGGCGTCGACGTGGTCGGCCAGCCGCCGGCCGGCACGGCGGAAGTGCCCGGCAGCATCGACAGCCTCTACGGCGCCACCCAGCTCACCATGCGCTCCATCGTGACGCTGAAGCTGGAGAAGGCCGCCCCCGACATCTTCCTCCGCCCCGATGTCGGCCGCTTCCGCGTGATGGATTTCGCCAAGGCCGAAGAGGTTTTGGCGGCGTCGGCGGGCATTCGCGATGAGCTGAAGCGGGCGCTCAGCGAAAGGCTTTTCGGGCGCGATTAAGCGCTTTCTTCCTCATCCGCCTCGGCTTGCGTCTTTTTCTTGGGTTTCACTAGCGGCTCGGGTTTCACCGGCTTCGAATGCAGCATGTGCCGCCCCGCCGAAATCCCTTCGGCGGCCTGCAATTCCAGCCGGGCGACGTCGCGACGGCGGATGTCGTCGCTGATGGCGAGGGCGTCGTCCGGCTCCACGCCGAGTTCCTCCAGCGTTTCCCGGCCGAAGACGAGGGCGGATTCGAAGGTTTCGCGCACGTCGTGCTGCACGCCGCGGGCGCGCAGCGAGAGCGTGTGGATACGGTCGTAGGAGCGGGCGAAGACGGTGGCGTTGGGATATTCCGACTGCACAAGATCGACGATGCGGTCGCTCGTCGCCTTGCCCTGCGTGCAGATCGCGACGATCTTGGCGCGTTCGATGCCGGCGGCGCGCAGCACGTCCTTGCGGGTGCCATCGCCGAAATAGATGCGGAAACCGAAATTCGCCGCTTGCCGCACGCGGTCCGTGGAATGGTCGATGACCGTCACCTCGCGCCCGCCGGCCAGCAGGATCTGTGCCGCGATCTGGCCGAAGCGCGAGAAGCCGATCATCAGCACATCCGCGCCCGCGCCCTCGAAATCCTCCTCGATCTCTTCTTCCGGATCCTCGACCAGCAGGAAGCGGGAGAGGGCTGCGGCGATCGGCGTCAGCGCCATGGAGATGGTGACGACGGCGATCAGCAGCGAGGCGAGGCCGCCGGAGAAGATGCCGGCGGCCGACGCCGCGCTGAACAGCACGAAGCCGAATTCACCGCCCTGCGGCAGGACGAGCGCGATGCGCACCGCATCATTGTGCGGCGAGCCGGTGAAGCGGCAGAGACCGTAAATGACGAGGCTCTTCACCAGCATCAAGGCCGGCGTGGCGACGACGATGAGCAGCCAGCGGTCGAAGATCACGTCGAGATGCAGCGAGAGGCCGACTGCCATGAAGAACAGGCCGAGCAGGATACCGCGGAAGGGCTCTACGTCAGCCTGAAGCTCATGGCGATACGAAGAGTCGGCCAGCAGCACGCCGGCGAGGAAGGCGCCCATGGCCATGGAGAGACCGGCCATCTGCAGCAGCATGGCGGCGGCGAGCACGACGAAGAGGGCAGCGGCGATCATCGCCTCGCGCGCGCCGGTGCGGGCGATGACTTGGAACAGCGGGTTGAGCAGATAACGGCCGGCGGCGAGAAGTGCCGCGATGGCCGCAAGCGCGATCATGAAATCCTCGAAGGCGCTGGTCGTATCCTCCGGTGCCTGCTCGGCAAGAAGCGGGATTAGCGCCAGCAATGGCACGATGGCGAGGTCCTGCAGCAGCAGCATGGAAAAGGCGCGCTGGCCGTAGCGCGTGTTGGTGTCGCCGCGCTCGTCGAGGATCTGCATGGCGAAGGCGGTGGAGGAGAGCGCGAGGCCGAAGCCGATGATCAACGCGCCGTCCCACTGTTCGATGCCGGTTGCCAGCGTCAGCCCTGCGAGGATGAGGCCGGTGACGATGACCTGCGCCGCGCCCAGCCCGAAAATGTCATGCCGCATCGCCCAGAGGCGCGACGGCTTCAATTCAAGGCCGATGAGGAAGAGCAGGAAGACCACGCCGAGTTCGGCGACCCCCAGAAGCTCCTCGCCGTCGCGTATCTGGTGCAGGATCGGGCCGATCACCACGCCGGCCGCGAGATAGCCGAGAATCGTGCCGAGCCCCAGCCGCTTGAAGATGGGAGCGGCAAGCAGGGCACCCCCGAGCATCAGGAGGACCTCGTTATAGGGGCTGTGGGTATAGGCCATGCGGCAGGCTTTCTCAGGAAGGGGCACAGGGTGGAAAGGCAAAAAACAATGCTCGCCCTTGATGCCTGTGCCGGCGCACAATAAATGGGGCATCAAAGAAAGGCCAAGTCATGTCACAGACGATCGATTCCGCAAGCCTTCTCGCGCGCGCCGGTGAACTTATCGACCGCGCCATCCAGGCGGGGGCGGATGCGGCCGATGCCGTCGTGGTCCGCGGGCGCTCCTCCTCGGTCAGCGTGCGGCTCGGCAAGGTCGAAGGCACGGAGGCCTCCGAGAGCGACGATTTCTCGCTGCGCGTCTTCGTCGGCAAGCGCGTCGCCAGCGTCTCGGCCAATCCCGGTTTCGACCTTAAGGTGCTCGCCGAGCGCGCCGTCGCCATGGCCAAGGCCTCGCCGGAAGACCCCTATGCGACGCTCGCCGCCGAAAGCGATCTGGCGAAGGACTGGCCGGACCTCGACCTCTACGACCCGACCGAAGTCTCCGCCGATGAGCTGAGTGAAGCCGCTTTGGCCGCCGAGACCGCAGCCCTTGCCGTCTCCGGCGTCACCAATTCCGGCGGCGCCGGGGCGTCGGCCGGCATGGGCGGGCTGGTGCTCGCCACCTCGCACGGCTTTTCCGGCGCCTACAGCGCCAGCCGCTTCGGCCGCTCCGTCAGCGTCATCGCCGGCGAGGGAACGAAGATGGAGCGCGACTACGACTTCGATTCGACCCTCTATTTTGCCGACCTGCGCAATGCCGAAGAAATCGGCCGCGAGGCGGCGGCGCGCGCCGTGCGCCGCATCAATCCGCGCCAGGTGCCGACGGCGAAGAACGTCACCGTCGTCTTCGATCCGCGCGTGGCGCGCGGCATTGCAGGCCATATCGCCGGCGCCATCAACGGCGCCTCCGTCGCCCGCAAGACGAGCTTCCTGCGCGACCGCATGGGCCAGCAGGTGCTGAAATCCGGTCTCTCCGTCACCGACGACCCGCTGATCGTGCGCGGTTCCTCCTCGCGTCCCTTCGACGGTGAGGGCATCACCGGCAAGCGCCTCGCGATGATCGAGGACGGCGTGCTGCAACACTGGTTCCTCTCCACCTCCACCGCCAACGAACTCGACCTCAAGACCAATGGCCGTGGCGTGCGCGGCGGCACCTCGGTCAATCCGGCCTCGACCAATCTCGCGCTGGAGCCGGGCGATGTTTCGCCGGAGGACCTGATCCGCTCGGTCGGCAACGGCTTCTACGTCACCGAGCTGATCGGCCAGGGCGTCAACATGGTGACGGGCGAGTACAGCCGCGGCGCCTCGGGTTACTGGATCGAGAACGGCGAGCTGACCTTCGCCGTCTCGGAAGTGACGATCGCCTCAAACCTCACCGACATGTTCCTGCGCATCACGCCGGCCAACGATATCGACCGCTCGTTCGGCGTTGCGGCCCCGACGCTTGCGATCGAGGGCATGACGCTGGCCGGGACGTGAGACATGGCCGACGCCGCCACCTGGACAGCCGATCTTGATCTTCTCGTCGGCGCCGCGCGCCTTGCCGGCGCGCGTGCGCTCGATTTCTTCCGCAAGGGGCCGGAGGTCTGGTGGAAGAACGAGGGCCGCTCGCCGGTGAGTGCCGCCGATTTCGCGGCCAATGATATCCTCAAGAAGGAATTGCTCTCCGCCCGGCCGAACTACGGCTGGCTTTCGGAGGAAACCGACGACGATGCCGGTCGGCTCGATTGCGAGACGGTCTTCGTCATCGACCCGATCGACGGCACCCGCGCCTTCATTGCCGGCAAGGATATCTGGTGCGTCAGCGCCGCCGTCGTCCACAAGGGGCGCCCTGTCGCGGGCGTGCTCTTCGCACCGTCGCTCGACGAGGTCTTCACCGCCGCCGAGCATGGCCCGGCGCTGAAGAACGGCAAGCCGATTGCCGCCACCGAGCCCGATGCCGCACGCCCGACGCGCGTCGCGGCCTCCGAGGACATGGCGCACGACCTGCAAGGCCACATGGACGGCGGCGTGCACCGCATCTCGCATGTGCCCTCGCTCGCCTACCGGCTTGCCATGGTGGCGGACGGGCGGATCGATGCGACGCTGGTGAAGCGCAATGCGCATGACTGGGATCTCGCGGCGGCCGATCTCATCCTGGCGCGGGCCGGCGGCGGGCTTGTGACGCTCGATGGCGCCCCGCTTTCCTACAACCGGCAGACCGTCAGCCACGAGACGCTGGCGGCCTCCGGTTTGTCCCGGCTTTCCGGGCTTGTCGCGGCCTCCCGGCATCTTGCCGGCCATTGACCTTTGGCCCGGAATACCGCAAACCGTCTGCCGAAATCGGCACAATGAGCACGTTCAGGAAAAGTGGAAACCGGTTTTCCGTCCGGATGTGCGCAAGAATAAAATGAGAGAAACATGACCGACTCGAAAGAACCCAAACAGCTTCTTCATCTCGTTTTTGGCGGCGAGCTGACGACCCTGACCGACATGCAGTTCCGCGATCTCGACAAGCTCGATATCGTCGGCATCTTCCCCGACTATGCCAGCGCGCTAGCCGCCTGGAAGTCCAAGGCGCAGCAGACCGTCGACAATGCGCATATGCGCTATTTCATCGTGCATATGCACCGCCTGCTGGACCCGCAGCAGGGCTGAGACGCGTTTTCGCCATTGTTCCGCGCGACATGCGGTCGCGCTGAACCGAGGAGCCTGACCTCCATGAACCCGAACACCCCGAGAGCCGCAGCCAAGGTGCCGAGCCGATGAACAGACGGCTCGCCCGTATCGCACTTTCGCTGTATCGCTGGGGCGGCGTTGCGCTCTATCCGATCGTCGGCCCCTACCTTGCCTATCGCATCGCGAAGGGCAAGGAGGAGCGGTCGCGTCGCCGCGAGCGTTACGGGTTCGGCAGCGTTCCGCGCCCCTCCGGCCCGCTCGTCTGGTTCCATGCGGCAAGTGTGGGCGAAACGCTCGCCATCGTGCCGCTGGTCAAGGAGGTGCGCCGCCGCGGCATCGCGGTGCTGCTTACCACGGGCACGATCACCTCGGCCAAGGTCGTCAGGGAACGGCTCGGCGCCGACGTCATCCACCAATATGTGCCGCTCGACATGAAGCCGGCGATCAGCCGCTTCCTGGAATACTGGCACCCCGACCTCGCCATCATGGCGGAATCGGAAATCTGGCCGACGACCATTCTCGAACTCGGCAGGCGCCACATTCCGCAGGTGCTGGTCAACGGCCGCATTTCGGATCGCTCCTTCCCGCGCTGGAAGCGGCGCATGTCGTTCGCCGATGCGATCTTCGAGAATTTCGCGCTTGTTATCGCCCAGTCGGAGACCGATGCGGAGCGGTTTCGCACGCTTGGCGCCTTGCCGGTCCTGGTGTCGGGCAATCTGAAGGTCGATACGGATGCGCCGCCGGCCGATCCCGCCGTGCTGAAATCCTATCGCGACCAGATCAAGGGCCGGCCCACCTGGGCGGCGATCTCGACCTTCGAGGGCGAGGAGGCGGCGGCCGGCAATGTGCACCGCGCGCTCAAGGAGCGTTCGCCGGGCCTGCTCACCATCATCGTGCCGCGCCATCCCGAGCGCTGTGATGCCATCCACGACATGCTGACGGCGCGCGGGCTGAAGGTCGCACGGCGGACACGCGGTGACGCGCTGGCAGCGGACACGGACGTCTTTCTCGGTGATACGATCGGCGAAATGGGGCTTTACCTGCGCATGACCGAAATCGCCTTCGTTGGCCGCTCGCTGACCGCCGAGGGCGGCCAGAATCCGCTGGAGCCGGCGATGCTCGGCTGCGCGGTGCTGTCGGGCGGCAATGTGCAGAATTTCCGCGAGGCCTACCAGCAGCTTGCCCGCAACGGCAGCGCCAAGATGGTGCGCGACGTGGAAATGCTGGCCAAGGGCGTACACTATCTCCTGACCAACGAGGCGATGCGCAGGCAGATGATCGATGCGGGGCAGGAGACCGTGCAGGAGATGCGCGGCGCGCTGAAGGCCACGGTCAAGGGCCTCGAGCCCTATATCAATCCCCTCACCGTGAAGGCGCGGCTGCACCCGCGCCAGACGTCCTGAAAGGACCGGGCAGCATGACGAAGGCAGCGACGATCTCAGGCATTCTCTTCGACAAGGATGGCACGCTGCTGGACTATGCCAAGAGCTGGATCCCGGTGAATTACGAACTCGCCCGCATCGCCGCCGCCGGTGACGACGACCTGTCGCGCAAGCTCTTGATCGCGGGCGGCATGGATCCGGATACCGGCTACGTCACGCCGGACAGCCTGCTTGCCGCCGGCAACACAGTGGAGATCGCCGAAGGCTTCGTCGGAGCCGGCGCGCCCTTCACCGTCGAGGCCCTGACCGAACTCTTCGACGGCCTCTTCGCCAAGTCCTCGGAACTTGCCGTCGCCGTGACAGACCTCGCCGATTTCTTCGCCACCCTGCATGCCCGCGGCTACTGGCTCGGTGTCGCCTCTTCCGACAACGAAGCCTCGATTCGCGCGACGGCCAAGCGCTTCGGTTTCGACGGCTACCTGCATTATGTCGCCGGCTATGACAGCGGCTATGGCGTCAAGCCCGAACCCGGCATGGTGCTCGGCTTCTGCGCCGCGACCGGGCTCGAGCCGCATCAGATCGCCATGGTCGGCGACAACAACCACGACCTCCACATGGGCCGCAGCGCCGGCACGGGCCTCACCATCGCAGTGCTGACCGGCACGGGCTCGCGCGAATCGCTGTCAGCCGCCTCCGACTATTGCCTCAACGACATCACCGAACTCGTGCCGCTCTTCCCGGAAGCCGCGGTCGCGCGCCCGGCGGCGTGAGCGCGCCGCTGCACCACCCGCCATCGCTCCCCGGGTGGTTTCCCCCAGTTGATTTTCGCCGCCGTCTCGCGTTTTCTGCGCGTGAACCGGGCCGGGATGCCCGCGGGGAGCTGCAATGGTAAGTGAAGCGCCGCCGTTCTGGTGGACGAAGGCGGATTGGCGCGCCTATGCGCTCTGGCCGGTGTCGCGCCTCTACGGGCTGATCGCTGGACGGCGCATGCGCAACGGCCGCCGCGCCGAGGTGTCGGTGCCGGTCATCTGCGTCGGCAATTTCACCGTCGGCGGAGCCGGCAAGACGCCGACGGCGATTGCGCTTGCGCGTGCCGCCAAGGCGCGCGGCCTGAAACCCGGCTTCCTCTCGCGTGGCTATGGCGGCTCGCTCGATGTCACCACCGTCGTCGATCCGCACCACCACCGCGCCCGCGCCGTCGGCGACGAGCCGCTCCTGCTCGCCCGCGACGCGCTGACCGTCATTTCCCGCAAGCGGGTGAAAGGCGCGATGAAGCTGGTGGAAGAGGGCGCCGACCTGATCATCATGGATGACGGCTTCCAGAGCGCCCGGCTGACCTTCGACTATGCGCTCGTCGTCATCGACACGCGCCGCGGCATCGGCAACGGCTATCTCGTCCCGAGCGGGCCGGTGCGCGCACCGCTCGGCGAGCAGATGCGCCAGGCGAATGCGCTGCTGGCCATCGGCAATGGCGATGCCGCCGACCGGCTGATCCGCCAGGCGGCCCGCGCCGGCAAAGCGATCCATTCGGCGACGCTCGTCACCGTCGGCGCGGAGAATCTCCGGGAGCAGGTGGTGATGGCCTGGTCCGGCATCGCCGACAACGAGAAATTCTTCCGCACGGTCAATGAGACGGGTGCGCATCTCTATGTCTCGCGCAGCTTCCCCGATCACCATCATCTCAGTGACGACGAGGTCGCTGACCTGCTCGACCATGCGCAGGCGCATGACTACCAGCTCGTCACCACGGCCAAGGACAGCGTACGCCTCGCCGGCGGCCATGGCCGTTCGGAGGAGTTGAAGGAGAAGAGCCGGGTGATAGAGGTGGAAATCCGCTTCGACGACCCGAAGGGGCCGGATGCGATCATCGACGCGGCAATCGCCAGCGCGAGGAAGCGCAAGCTGCACCAGCTGGCGGAGAAGGATAAGGCGAAGGCTTAGCGCGTCTGGTTCGGCAGCGCGCCGGCGCGCTTTTCGGCGTCCAGCGAGGCGGCGCAGCTGGCATAGGCTTCCTGCCGCGCCACGCTCCAGTAGCGCAGCTCATCGACGGGGATCGTCTCGCCGGTCATGGCGCAGGTGACATGCGAGCCCGGCATCAGGATCTGGAAATCGCCGTCGAGATAGCGGATCTTCGCTTCCCGGCTGCCGCCGCGGCCTTCAAAACGGTTCATCATCGATTTCAGTATCCGTCTCATGTGATGCCTATGCCATATCGTGGCGAAGGCCAAAATTCCAGTGCTTTCCGGGCTAGAGCATTTCCAGCAAAAGTGCGAAGCGGTTTTGCGTCCGGAAATGCGGGAAAACAAGGAGCTAGAGCATTTCCGCGATTCGGAGAAAAGCGGAAATGCTCTAGCTCCGGCCGAACAGCCGCTCGATGTCGGAAAGCTTGAGCTCTATGTAGGTCGGCCGGCCGTGGTTGCACTGGCCGGAGCCGGGCGTCGCCTCCATCTGGCGCAGCAGCGCGTTCATCTCCTCCGGCCGCATGCGCCGCCCTGACCGTACCGAGCCGTGGCAGGCCATGGTGGCGGCGAGGTATTCGAGCTTGGCCTTCAGTCCGCTTGCCGTATCCCATTCGGCAAGTTCGTCGGCGAGCTGGCGGATGAGGCCGGACGCATCCATCTCACCAAGCATGGCCGGCGTCTCGCGCACCGCAATCGCCCCCGGCCCGAAGCGCTCGATGCCGAGGCCGAGCTTGGCGAATTCGTCGGCATGGGCGACCAGCCGGTCGCAATCGTCCTCCGGTAGATCGACGATCTCGGGGATCAGCAGGGCCTGCGCCGGCACGGCACGTGAGTGCAGCGCATTGCGCATCGCCTCGAAGACGAGGCGTTCATGCGCCGCATGCTGGTCGACGATGACGAGGCCGTTTTCCGTCTGCGCGATGATGTAGTTCTCGTGCAGCTGCGCGCGGGCCGCCCCGAGTGGATGGTTCTGCGGCGTTTCCTCTTCGCGGGCGGTGGAGGCTGGCGTGAAAACCGGTTCGCTGCGGGCGGAGGGGCTGGCAAATTCGGCGAAGCCCGCCTGCCGCTCGCGGAAGGGGGCGGTCGGTGTCACGGCAGAGTCGAAAGGCCTATAGGGCGAGGCGGACGGCGTCCAGGGCGTGGAAGGCCGCTGCGCTTCCGGCCGGAAGGCGCGCATCAGGCCGGCGGCGCCCGTCGTGGAGGCGCGGTCGCCCTCGCGTGCCAAGGCCTCGCGGATCGCACCGATGATCAGGCCGCGCACCAGGCCGGGATCGCGGAAGCGCACGTCGGATTTCGCCGGATGCACGTTGACGTCGACCAGCGCCGGATCGATGTCGATGGCAAGCACCGCGACCGGGTAGCGCCCGTGCGGGATGGTCTCGGCATAGGCGGCGCGCAGCGCCGACCAGATGAGCTTGTCCTGCACCGGCCGTCCGTTGACGAAGGCGAACTGGTTGAGGCTGTTGCCGCGGTTGAAGGTCGGCACGCCGGCAAAACCGGTCAGCCGCACACCCTCGCGTTCGGCGTCGATCTCGATGGCATTGTCGCGGAAATCGCGGCCGAGCACCTGCGCGATGCGGGCGAGCCGGTCCGTCCCGGTCGCCGGAAACTCCAGCGTCGTGCGGTCGGAGCCCGACAAAACGAAGCGCACATGCGGGAAGGCGATCGCCATGCGGCGCACGACGTCCGATATCGCCGAGGCCTCGGCCTTCTCGCTTTTCATGAACTTGAGGCGTGCCGGCGTGGCGAAGAACAGGTCGCGCACCTCCACCACAGTGCCGCGGTTGGCGGCGGCCGGGCGCACCGGCTCCACCTTGCCGCCGGTCACGCTGATCTCGGCGCCTTCACCGGCCTCGGCCGTGCGGCTCAGAAGCGAAAGCCGCGCCACCGAGCCGATCGACGGCAGGGCCTCGCCGCGGAAACCCAGCGTGCGAATATCGGTGAGATCCTTGTCGAGCTTGGACGTGCAGTGCCGGCGGATCGCCAGTTCGAGATCGGCCGGTGCCATGCCCCCGCCATTGTCGGTGACGCGCAAGAGCGTCTTGCCGCCGCCGGCCGTGGCGATCTCGATGCGCGTCGCCCCGGCATCCAGCGCGTTCTCGATCAGCTCCTTGGCGGCGCTCGCCGGGCGTTCGATCACTTCGCCGGCGGCGATCTGGTTGATGAGGGTTTCGGAAAGCTGCCTGATGGTCATGCCACCATTTTCGCGGATTCGCCGCCGTCCCGCCAGTGGCCGGCGCCGCTTATCCCGGCTCATCCCGCATAACCGGCTGAAATCGTTTAATCAGGCTTTAATAAAATGCTGCGAACGTGCACCTGCGCTTGTATGACCGCAAGCTTGCCGGGGTCTCCCGGTGGACGATTTCAGCGTCGCTGGCCGCTGTCATTCCCGATGTCCCAAGGTGTTTGCGCGCCGTTCAGCATGTTCATGGGAATGCCAGACAGGCGAGGACTGCCACATGAATGATGTAGCGTCGTCAGACGCGCACATCCGGCTGGGAATGTTCGAGGCTGCGTGCGATATCCTCGCCGCCGCCGTGATCGTCTATGACAAGAACGATTGCCTTGTCTTCGCCAGCCGCCAGGTCCTGCGCTATTTCCCCATTCATGCCGATACGTTGAAACCCGGCACGCGCCTGCGCGACGTGCTCGGCGCGATCTTCGATACCGGCGTCCGCTACGGCATTCCTCCGGAACAGCGCCACAAGGCGGTCAATCGCGAGGAATGGGTCTCCGCGCAGATTTCCGTGCACTGGCGCGAACAATATGATGCGGTCGAACGGCTGAGCCGTGACCGCTGGCTTCATTTCCGCAAGCGCCGCCTGCCGAACGGCTACAACGTCACCACCCTGGTCGACGTCTCCGAGCAGAAGAAGCAGGAAGAGCAATGGCGCTCCGATCTCGACCGGATCGCGCTGACGGAGGCGATCCTCGAGACGCTGCCGTCGCCCGTCATCGTCAAGGATCGCAACCTCGCCTATATTGCGGCCAACAAGGCTTTCTGCGCCATCTACAACGCCACGCCCGAGGGCATTCTCGGCCGCACGGTCTGGGATCTGGCGGATGCGGAAAACGCCGAGCGCATCGAGCGCAGCGACCGCCACGTGCTGGAGACCGGCGAACCCTTCGTGCTGCCCGAGCATGTTATCCGCGCCGACGGCTCCGATCTCTACGTCATGACCCGCAAGCACCGCATCGGCGCGCCGGGCCACCACGTCGTCGTGACGATCATGGACGACGTGACGGCACTGGTCGCCGGTGGCGGCGCTGTGTCCCACGGCGAGGATGCCTTCCTGCGCGTGACGGGCGGCTTCGTCGAAGGGCAGAACTGCTTCGATCCCGTGCGCGACGCCGAACGCCGTCTTCTGCTGGAACAGCTCGGCGCGGACGACCTGCGCGGCGTGCCCGGCAAGCGCGTGCTCGTCGCCACGCCCAATACCCGCATCGAGGACATCCTCGTCGGCGAGTTCAAGGCGCGCGGTGGCGATTGCTGCGCGGTGCGCAGCCGCTACGAGTTCGAAAGCTTCCTGGCGCTTGCCAAACAGCACGATCTTGCGATCGACCTCATCATCCTCGACGACAACATGCCGGATCATGAGGCGATGGCCCGCGGCAGCCATGGCATCGCCACGCGAACGATCACGCCCGACGGCATCGGACCGGATTTCATGCGCGCGTTGGTCGAGGAACACGAGCTGTTGTCGGAAAACGATTCACCGCTCGGCGACATCGTTACCCCGGTTTCTCTTTCCGACGACTGGTATATCGCGACCGACATCACCGCCATGCTGCCGGCTGCCGTGGGCGATATCGACGTGCTGGTCGCCGAAGACAACCAGATCAACCAGTTCGTCTTCTCGCAAATCCTCGAAGGCCTCGGTATCTCGCACCGTATCGCCGAGAATGGCGAGGAGGCGGTGATGCTCTGGCGCAAGCACCAGCCCCGTCTCGTCCTGATGGACATCTCCATGCCCGTGATGAACGGCATCGATGCGGCCAGGGAAATCCGGCAGGCGGAGGAGCTGAGCGGAACCCGGACGCCCATCGTGGCCGTCACGGCCCAGGCGCTCAATGTCGACATGCAGAACTGCATGGACGCCGGCATGGACGACTACATCATCAAGCCGGTCAGCCCGGATATGATCGAAGCGATTTATCGGCGCTATGCCGCCGGGACGCTGGAGAAGTCCGTCGCGTAAGCATGTCCGGCGAAGCAAGATCGCTTCAGCGTCGGACAATGCGGAAATGCTCGAGGCAAGTCCCGCGAAAGCGGGACGCGTTAGGTGGAGGATATCGGGTCAATCCCCCAGATTTGGGGAGGCCGGTGGGCAGGACTGACGATCGCTTGCTATGTTTTTGTTAACGGACATGGCGCATCGTGAAGCGGTCTTCGGAGGTAGAGTGCAAGTACGGGAAATCATTGATGAAGTCTGCTGATCATTCGGCGCTGGATGTTTCCCAGACTGACCTCCATGCCATGGCCTATACCGACCCGTTGACCGGGCTCGGCAATCTCTACCGCCTGCGTGACAAGGTTCGCCAGATCGCCAAGGAGCGTGAGGAGGACCCGGCACCCTTCGCCATCGGCATCGCCAATCTCGACGGTTTCAAGCCTATCAACGATCTGTTCGGCCCGCGCGCCGGCGACGAAATCCTCTGCCAAGTCGCCCATCGCCTCAAGGCCTGCATTCCCGACGGCGCCACCGTCACGCGCCATGGCGGCGACGAGTTCGCCTTCGTGCTGCCGCTGGTCTTCGAGCGCAAGGGCGCAGAAAAGATCGGCCAGATGCTGCGCGAGGTGCTGTCCGCCCCCTTCGATCTCGGCGACCGCAACGTGCGCCTCTCGGCGTCCTTCGGCTTTGCCATCTATCCCTTCGCGGGCGAGGATTTCACGGAGCTCCTGAAGAGCGCCGACACCGCGCTTTATCGTTCCAAGCGCCGCGGCCGCGGCCAGATCACCGTCTATTCGCAGGAAATCGCCCAGGAGATGAAGCGCGCGACGCAGCTCGAACAGGCGCTGCGCAATGCCATCATCGCCAATGAGGTGGACGTGCATTTCCAGCCGATCGTCAGCCTGCGCGACGACACCGTCGTGGGTTTCGAGGCGCTCGCCCGTTGGTGCGACGCCGATCTCGGCTATGTCTCGCCGGCACTGTTCGTGCCGCTCGCCGAAGAGCGCGGCTTCATCGATGCGCTGTCCGATACGTTGCTGCGCAAGGCGGCCGAAGCCGCACTTTCCTGGCCGAAGGAGCTGTTCCTCTCCTTCAACCTCTCCTCCGCCCAGTTGATGGATCCGAAGACGGCGTTCAACACGCTCGCCATCCTCAACCGCGTCGGGCTCGATCCGCGCCGGCTGGAGCTGGAAATCACCGAAACCGCCGTCATGACGGATGCGGATACGGCCCAGAAGATCGTCGGCGAGCTGCGTGCCGCGGGCGTCCGTATCTCGCTCGACGATTTCGGCACCGGCCAGTCGAGCCTCGGACGGCTTCGTGATTTCACCTTCGACAAGGTGAAGATCGACCGTGCCTTCGTCTCGCGCATCTCCAACGACAAGGCCTCCGAACATATCATCAAGGCGATCGTCGCCATGTGCGAAGGTCTCGATCTCGCCGTGGTCGCCGAAGGCATCGAGGATTTCTCCGAGGCGCTGAAGCTCAAGGCGCTCGGCTGCGGCATGGGGCAGGGCTATTTCTACGGCAAGCCGGCCGATGCCGTCGCCACCATGCGCTACCTCGCCGACCGCTACGTGGCGGTCGAAGGCCGCGCCGCCTCCGCCTGAGCCGTCCCTGAATATGTCACTTCCGTAAAATTGTCGGCTTCCACTTAGCGGGAACGAAAACACTCCCTGTCATGCTGCGGCTATAAAGAACAATTGGGGGTAACAGGGATGGCGACCGTTAAAGACATGCCCGTCAGGGGCAACGATCGTTCCAGGGTTCGTATTTTTGTCAATGTCCAGGTGATGCACCAGTCCTCGCGTGCCCGCGTCGTCGACCTCTCGCCGACCGGCATGGCCTTCGATCTCGAAAAGCCGATCCAGGCCATGCCCGGACAGATGGTGACGATCGAAAGCGAGGAGCTCGGCCGCCTCACCGGCACGGTGCGCTGGTATTCCAACGGCCGGCTCGGCATCCAGTACAAGCTCTCCACCAACGCACTGGCGCAGATCGCCTCCTATTTCCGCTTCTTCCATGAAGAGGTGAAGCCGGTGTTGAGACGGTAGGGAGGTCCTCAAGCCTTGCTTTCAAGAGTGCCGACCCTCTGACCCAGGACGTCGATGCTCTGCTCGATGCGCGAAAGCGAGCTTTCGATCGAGGTCTGGATGTTGGCCAGCGAACCGCCGAGTTCCATCTTGATCATCAGCTCGATATCGTCGCGAAGCTCCGTCTCGCGCCGTTCCACCCGTCGCGTCAAATCGTAGGTTCCTGTAACCAGCCGCATCATGTCTGCGACGTCCTTCCGCAGAGGGCGCAGTTCGTCCATCTGGATTTTTGCCTGCTTTGCAAGGAAATCGAGGCTGATTGCTTCGGTCTTCATTGGCGCATCCTTGAAACCTGTGTGCAATGTAAGCTTTCGCCGGGCAAAGTACAAATGTGCTGCGGCTCAGCTGCTGCCGGTAGGCCACTTCGCCTCGCGGCTCAGCCGCCCTTCCTCCACCAGCCAGTCGCGCACGCGGCGCGCCGGGCCGTTGAGCTCGCGTGAGCGCGGCCAGACGACGTAGAAGCCTTCGTCGAGTTCCAGCGAATGGCCGCCGACGGTGACGAGCGCGCCGGAGCGCACCTGTCCCTCGATGAGGTGACGCCAGCCCAGCGCCACGCCTTCGCCGGCCAGCACCGCCTGGATGACCAGTACATAATCGTTGATCGCAAGGCGTCGCGCCTGCGCGGGATACCGCACGCCGGCACTTGCGAACCATTCCGGCCAGTTGCAGGCCGCACGGACCGGCTCCTCCAGATGGATGAGGGGCAGCTTCAACAGCTCCTCCGGCGTCTTCGAATGCCCGCGGCTTTCCACGAAGGCGGGGCTCGCCACCGCCGTGATCACCTCCGGCGCCAAGAGGGCCGCATGGTAGCGCGGCCATTTTGCCGGATCGCCGCCGCGGATGCCCAGCGGGATCGTCTCTTCGTCGAGATCGAGGTCGCGCACGCTGGTCTGGATCCTAAGGTCGATATCCGGCAGGTCGGCGCGCAGCTTGGCTAGCCGCGGCAGCATCCACATCGAGGCGAAAGCGGTCGATGCCGACAGCGTCACATTGGCCTCGCGGCCTTTGGCGCGGATATCCTCGGCCGATTTCTGGATGCGCGACAGGCCGAGCGTCACATCAGCATGAAAGCGCTCGCCGGCATCCGTCAACTCCACGGCGCGGTGGATGCGGTGGAAGAGCGCGACGCCCAACTGTTCCTCCAGATTGCGCACCGCATACGAGACGGCTGCCTGCGTCATGCCGAGCTCATTGGCGGCGCGGGTGAAATTCTGGTGCCGCCCGGCGGCCTCGAAGATGATGAGGCTGGAGGCGGAGGGGAGAAGGCGGCGCAGGGTTTCCATAAATTGAGCTTATCGTGTCGAACAAATTTTTCCAGCGTTACAGCGCTGTTTTTCACGCTTAGCCTCACTTCCAATTATGGAGGTGATCATGGGTGTAGCAGCAACGATCGAAGCGCCGGCGCGGCGGGGCAGGGGCACGCGGCGCGACAATGCCGCAAAGCCGCTGGGCGTGCCCTATATCGTGCGCGGCATCCCGACCTACGACGTGCTGTCGGAGGAAAATCTCCAGAAGGTCGAGCGCGCGGCGGATCGCATCCTTGCCGAGGTCGGCATCGAGTTCCGCGACGATCCCGCCGTCATCGAGCACTGGAAGCGCGCCGGCGCCAAGGTGGACGGGCTCCTGGTGCGCTTCGAGCCCGGCATGTTGCGCGAGATCGTCTCCACGGCCCCCGCCGAATTCACCCAGCACGCCCGCAACCCCGCCAACAATGTGCAGATCGGCGGCAGGAACGTCGTGTTTTCGCCGGCCTATGGCTCGCCCTTCGTGATGGACCTCGACAAGGGGCGGCGCTACGGCACGCTGGAGGATTTCAGGAACTTCATCAAGCTCGCCCAGTCGAGCCCCTGGCTGCACCATTCCGGCGGCACGATCTGCGAGCCGGTCGATATCCCGGTCAACAAGCGCCATCTCGATATGGTCTATAGCCATATCAAATATTCCGACCGCGCCTTCATGGGCTCGATCACGGCGGAAGATCGCGCCGAGGATTCGATCGACATGGCGCGCATCCTGTTCGGTGCGGATTTCGTCGACAAGAACTGCGTCATCCTCGGCAATGTCAACGTCAACTCGCCGCTGGTCTGGGACGGCACCATGACCAAGTCGCTGCGCGCCTATGCCCGTGCCAACCAGGCGGCCGTCATCGTGCCCTTCATTCTCGGCGGCGCGATGGGGCCGGTGACGAATGCCGGGGCGATAGCCCAGTCCTTCGCCGAAACGCTGGCGGGCTGCGCGCTGACCCAGCTGGAGCGCAAGGGCGCGCCGGTCATTTTCGGCAACTTCCTCTCCTCCATGTCGCTGCGCTCGGGCTCGCCGACCTTCGGCACGCCGGAGCCGGCCATCGGCTCCATGGTGGTCGGGCAGCTCGCCCGCCGCCTGAACCTGCCGCTGCGCTGCGCCGGCAATTTCTCCAACTCGAAGCTGCCGGATGGGCAGGCCATGCAGGAAGGGCTGATGTCCATGCTGTCGGCCGTGCATTGCGGCGCGAACTTCATCCTGCACTCCGCCGGCTTCCTAGATGGGCTGCTCGCCATGTCCTACGAGAAGTTCGTGATGGATGCCGATCTCTGCGGCGCGCTGCATTCCTATCTGGCGGGTGTTGTCGTCGATGACAACACGCTCGCCATGGACGCTTTCCTCGAAGTCGGCCCCGGCAGCCATTTCCTCGGCTGCGACCACACGATGCGCAACTACCAGACGGCGTTTTGGGATTCGACGCTTTCCGACAACGAGCCCTTCGAGAAGTGGAGCGAGGAGGGCGGCTCGACCGACATCGCGACGCGCGCCAACCGGCAATGGAAAAAGACGCTCGCCGAATACGAGGCCCCGCCGCTTGACGTAGCGATCGACGAGGCGCTGCGGGATTACATGGAGCGCAAGAAGGCCGCGATGGCCGACGCCTGGTATTGAAGACATGAAAAACCCGGTGGCGCAGGGAGCGCCACCGGGCTGGAGGTCAGAAGGCTGGGGCTTATTCAGCCGGCTGGGTCGTGGCCGGAGCCGTGCCCTTGTCGGTCGTCGACGCGGTCGTCGAATTGTCGACCGAGGTGTTGGCCTGGCGTTCGGCGACCTGCTGCGACTTGGTCTTGAATTCCGGCGCAGCCTGCAGGCTTTCGGCGGTTTCCGTGGTCGTCAGCTTGACGTCGTCGGAATCCGGAACCTGCGTGATCGCGATCTTCTCGAACGGAACGGCGACCCACTTTTCACCGATACCCAGGAAGCCGCCGACACCGATGATGGCAGCGTCGATACCGCCGCTCTTTTCCATGATCAGGTCGGAAATCTTGCCGATGCTCTCATCGGCGCTGTTGTAGACAGCCTGGCCGATATAGGTGTTGGCGCTGATCTGCTCATCCGACTGGGCCGTCAGGTAGTCGCCACCGGCGGCCGGAGCCTGGGCGGTGTCTTCCGTGGCGGTACCCGTTGCCGGGGTCTGAGCCGTATCCTCGGTTGCCGTGCCGGTGGCCGGCGTCTGGGCCGTGTCTTCGGTCGGCGTCGTGGAAGGGTTGGCGGCGGTATCGCCCGGGGTCGTGCCCTTCGTGGCGTCACCGGTCATGCCCGGTTGCTGCTCCATCGTCTGGGTCTGGTCGGTCGCGGGCTTGGTGGTGTCCTGCGCATAGGCCGCGGGAGCAAGGGCCGCACCGAGGAAAATGGCACTGGCGGCAACGGAAGTAAGAAGCTTGTTGGTCATTTGGAACCTGCCTTTTCGTCTCTCGTTGGCATCAAGGCGCGGCGGTGTTTGAAAGGCCTCCGCACCCGTCGATGTCTGGAAAACGACGACCCCCGGGTTTGGTTCCGATAAAAATTGCCTTCTTTTTGATCTGGCGGATACTTAAGCTATGCATAAAAAACGGCTCCGGATCGGCAAATCCGGAGCCGCGGGATTGTTTTTCGCGTGATCGGGTGCTGTCTCAAATCAAGAATTTCGGCTCGAACCGGCCCTTGACGGCAATGCCGAGTTCGAAGGTCTTGCCGGCATGGGGATCGGCAAGCCGGGCGGCTTCATCCATGTCCGCCCAGGCCGATGTCACCAGCAGGCGGTCCGCCTTCGCGCCGATGAAGGCCGGGCAGCTGGACTGCGTGGCCGGCACGCTGTAGCGCGCAACCTTCGTACCATCGGGCTTGTAGACATCGACCGCACCCTGGCCCCAGCGGGCGTTCCAGATGAGACCATCGGCGTCGCAGACCGAACCGTCCACATCGCCCGGCTCGCCGCTTTGATCGGCCAGCACCTGGGGTTCGCCAGAGGGCAGGCCGGTTCTCGGATCCAGCGGCACGCGCATGATCCTGTTTACGGCGGAATCGACGAAATAGCCGGTGGCGCCGTCCGGCGAGAAGCAGATACTGTTGGCAATGGTGACATCGGCAAACAGCTTGGTGACCGTCGTGCCGGCCACGTGATAGATCGCGCCGGAATGCTTTTGCGCCGTGCGGCCCATCGTGCTCGCCCAGAGCGCGCCGGAGGGGTGCACGCGACCGTCGTTCGACCGGTTTTCGGCCTTGTCCTCCAGCTTCGCGAAGGGGGCGAGCGTGCCGTCGGCGACGCTGCGGATGAACAGGCCCTGGTCGGAAACGATGAGCTGGCGTTCCGCATCGATGACGGCAAGCACGCTGCCCAGGAAAGGCAGGTCGTGCACGGTCTTCTTCAGGGTCGCGAGCTGCAGTTCGTGCAGCTTCTTGCCCTTGATGTCGAACCAGAACGCCGTGTCGCTCGCCGGATCGTAGGTCGGGCCTTCGCCGAGCTGGCAGTCGACCGCATCGAGGATGCGGCCGGTGAAGGAATGGCTGTCGGTCATCGGCTGGCTCCATAAACGGCGTCATAGGCTTCGATCGTGATCCTGGCGCGCGCCCGCACCTCGTCGGCGCCCATGCCGACCTTGTAGAGGCTGGAGCCGAGGCCGAAGCTGCGGATGCCGATGGCCGCATAGTCGGCAAAATTCTTTTCCGACACGCCGCCGACGGCCGCGATCTCCAGTTCCGCCGGCAGAACGGCGCGGATGGCCTGGATGCCGGATGGGCTAAGCACGCTGGCGGGGAAGAATTTCAGGCCCGTCGCGCCGGCGCGGGCTGCAGCCAGCGCCTCGGTCGGCGTGAAGACGCCCGGCATCGTCACCATGCCCTTGGCGGCGGCCGTCGCGATGACGTCGGGCTCGACATTCGGGCTCACCATCAGCTTGCCGCCGACGGCATCGAGACGGTTCACGTCCTCCACCGTCAGCACGGTGCCGGCGCCGATCAGGTAGCCGTCCGGCGCCATCTTCGCGGCGATCTCGATGGACTTGAACGGCTCGGGCGAATTGAGCGGGATTTCGATGGCGGTAAAGCCGGTCTCGATCAGCGCGCCGACCACGGCTTGCGTCTCGCTCGGCTTCAGTCCGCGCAGGATGGCGATCAGCGGATATTTCATCGGGGGAAAGGGAATGCGGCTCATCTGTCTGCTTTCGTAGGGAGGAATTAGAGGGACCAGAGCGCTTTCGCACCCGCGGCAAGGCCGTTGCGGACGGCCGTATCGGCATCGATGACGACGGGCGTAAGGCCGGCGGCGGCAAGGGCTTCGCCATAGAGCGTGCCGAGCCCACCGGAAACGACGAGGGCGACCGGCGTGCCCGCGGCAACCAGCGACAGCGCGCCGGCAATCTCCAGCCCGATCAGCGTACCGGAGAGGCGGGCCTTGGCATCGTCAGGTTTGAGGCCTGCGATCAAGGCGCCGGCCCGCACGGAAAACAGCTGGCTCGTCGCCAGCGCCGGGGTCCTCACCATGCGGCTGACGGCGGCGCGGAAGGCATCGCTGCCGCCGGAGACCGGGCCGGCCTCGGCAATCGAATGGCTGAGGATGGTGTTTTTGGCGACGGCGTCAAACAGCTCGCCCGTCATGAAGGTCGAGAAGCCCTCGACCCGGCCGCCCGAGAGGCGCACCCATTTGCTGTGCGTGCCGGGCATGCAGACGAGGTGATCGCCATTGCCGAGTTCGCCGGCCGCGCCGAGCAATTGGGTTTCCTCGCCGCGGATGACATCGGGTGCGGC
Source organism: Shinella sp. M31 (assembly GCF_049199205.1). Lineage (NCBI taxonomy): Bacteria > Pseudomonadati > Pseudomonadota > Alphaproteobacteria > Hyphomicrobiales > Rhizobiaceae > Shinella > Shinella sp. M31. The sequence goes on from NZ_JBLZPH010000012.1 coordinate 86,854, forward strand.
CGGATCGCGCTGGGCGAGGCCGGGCAGGATGCGGATATCGGCCTCGACGCCGGGAATGCACACGGCGGCGGCAGGAATGTCGAGAAGGGCGGCAGGTGTGTCGAGATAGCCGGCCTCGACCCAGCCCTGCTTTGCGCCGGCCATCCCGCAGATCAGGACGGGCAGGTTTTTCGGCGCGGCGGTGGCCGAGAGGTGGCTGTTCAGGACCTCTGCAAAACCCATGCGGGCGGCGGTCGTCATGCCTTCGCCGCTGCGGCGTTCGGCAAGCACCCCGCCATCTTTGCCGATGAGCCAGAGGCGGAAGCTGGAGGTTCCCCAGTCGACCGCGACGTAAGCGGGTTCAGTCATCAGAGCATGCCTCCATCGACAATCAATGTTTGCGCGGTGATGGCGGCGGATGCATCCGACGCCAGAAAAAGACAGGGGCCGACCAGATCATCGGCGATCAGCGAGCGCTTGAGGCACTGCCGCGCAATGCCGCCGGCGATGTCGGCCTCGTCGATCCACAGGCGCTTCTGGCGTTCCGTCAGCACCATGCCGGGCAGGATGGCGTTGACGCGAATGTTGTCCGGGCCGAGCCTGCCGGCGAGCGATTTCGTCAACCCGACGATGCCGGCCTTCGCCGCCGCATAGCCGGGAAGCTCGCCCATGTTGAGCAGATAGGCGATGGAGGAGAAATTAACGATCGCCCCGCCGCCGGCCTTCTGCATATAGGGCGCGACGGCCTGGGCGGCGAAGAAATGGTGGCGGAGGTTGACCGCCTGGTTCTCGTCCCAATCGTCGGGCTCGACGGTCTCCAGATCGTGCCGGTCGTCGCGTGCGGCGTTGTTGACGAGGACGCGCAGGCCGCCGAGCGCATCGGCCGCCTCGGCAATGGCCGTACGCAGCGCCGCAATATCGCGCAGGTCTACCTTTATATAATGAGGACGGTGCGCGACCTTACCGTCGAGGTTTGAGACGAGCGCCCGGCTGTCCGTTTCGGCGATGTCGAGGAAGGCGACGCGGGCACCCTGCGCGGCGAAGCCGGCCACCAGGGCAGCCCCGATGCCCGAGCCGCCGCCGGTGATAAGCACGCCCTGTCCGACGAGGTCGGGATAACGGCCGGCCATGGGTTTCTCCAAAATGTTCCACTATTTGGAACCGAGTTTGATTATTCGGAATTATTCCGCTAGCCTGGTCGCAAGTCAAGCATGCGAGGTGCGGCACGATGGAAATGGAGCGGGACGGCGAGGGCGGTACGGGCACGCTCGGAAAAGCGATGGCTGTTCTCGAAACGGTGGCGCTTTCGGACCGCCCGCTGCGTTTTACCGATGTGCTCGCCGTCAGCGGCCAGCCGCGCGGCACGCTGCATCGCCAGCTTTCCCATCTCGTGCAGGAAGGGCTTCTGGAGCTGCGGCCCGACCACGCCTATGTCCCGGGCCTTCGCCTGCTCAAGCTCGCCTCGGCAAGCTGGGCCCGCAACGAAATCCGGGCTGTCGCCGCGCCCTTTCTGGAGGCGCTGCATCGGCAGACCGGCGAGACTGTGCATTTCGGCGTGCTGCGCGGCCGGGAGATCATCTATCTCGACAAGGTCGAGAGCCGGCAGGCGGTGCGCATGAATTCGCAGATCGGCAATGCCTCGCCCGCCTTCTGCACCGGTGTCGGCAAGGCGGCGTTGTCCACGCTCGACACCGCTGCGCTGGAGGCGGTTCTGGCCGGCATGGAATTCCGCCGGTTTACCCCGCACACGATCACCGACCGGCTCTCCTTCATCGCAGAGCTCGACCGTATCAGAAAGAGCGGTATCGCCTTCGACCGGGAAGAGCACGAGCCGGGCATCCGCTGCGTCGCCGCGCCGGTTTTCGATGAAAGCCGCTCGCTGGTGGCGGGCGTTTCGGTGACGGGACCGGCCTACCGCGTCAGCGAGGCGCAGCTTTCGGAATGGGCGCCGCTGGTGGGCGAAGCGGCCCGTGCAATCATGGGAGACCTGTCCGCGCGCCTTGGTCCGCAACGGTAAGTCGTGGTGAGTGGTCCGTAAATGGTCACACGGTTGTCTTGTGCCCCCATTTTACGGTAAATTAGAAAATCGCGCTGGACGTGGATGGGGGCCGCCATTAGCTTCCGTGACGACCAGCGCCGCAGTTGCGTCGCTTGCCGCGAACTTGAGCGCGGGTCATCGAACATACTTGCATTGGGATACGGGGGTTCCTGAAGCAAGCAGTGCATTGTGTCGGCAGGGCCTGCCGCGCGGGTGCGTGCGTTGCTGAAGGAAGGTTGGACATGGCGGATCGATTCCATACGATATCTGCGCAATCCCAGACACGCTGGGGCCGTGCCCCGCTGGACATGGGCTCGCAGGACGATGTTGCTGAAAAGCTCGAGGGTCTCGCCCGGCGTTTTGGCCTGCGCGGCTACCTGCTGATCAATGTTCCCTCGGAAACCTCCACGGATTTCTCGTCGAACGTGCTGATGACGTCCTGGCCGGACGAGATGCTGAAGACCTATGACCATGCCGGCCTGATCTTCGGAAGCCCCGTTATCGAGCGTCTGCGCCAGAGCACCAACCCCTTTACCTACGATGCAGACGGCACCAATCGCCGCCGCACCGATGGCAAGGCGGCGATTGCGGCCTCCCTCTTCGAGAAACACGGTATGATGCGCGGCGCCTATTTTCCCGCGCACAATTCCGCCGGCCTGCGCGGGGCGCTGGCTTTCGGCGGCACGCGTGAAGCGCTCAATCCGCGGGAGATGGCCGAACTCAATGCCATGGCCAATCTCATCTTCACCGAAGTCGTCGAGTTGAAAGCTGCCGCGGGGCAGAACGTGACCCTGTCGCGACGCGAGGTCGAATGCCTGTCCTGGGCCTCGGCCGGCAAGACGAGCGTTGAAATGTCCGAAATCCTCGGCCTCTCGGAATATACGGTTAATCATTATCTGAACCGGGCGACCCGCAAGCTCGATGCGGTCAACCGGGTCCAGGCGGTCGCCAAGGCGATCCGCGCCGGCCTTTTGAACTAATGCATAAAAAACACCTTGAGATAATCTGGAATGCGCACGGTCCCGCTCCAAATGCCCAAGGCGACAAAAGAAATGCGGGGAACAATGACAACGGATGAAACGAGCGGCGGTGAAAACCAGCTCCAGGACGACGGCAGCGAGATCGCGGCCCTTGAGACCCAGTTCGACATCGTGCGCTACATGCGGCGCAAATGCGAACAATACGGTCTGAAATATTTTATTGTCTTCACGCTGCCCGGCTTCGAGGCAGAAAAACTCTCGGCCTATTCCATCGTCAGCAACTGGCCGCAGGAAATCATCGGCAAATACGACGCGCTGCGCATGGTGCGCCACAGCGCCGGCATCCGCAAACTGCGGCTGACGACGGTGCCGTTCACCTACGACATGCGCGAGTGGATCGGCGAATCCTCCGAACAGACGGATTTCACCGAGCTGCTCGATGTGATGAACGGTCACGGCATGCTCGTCGGGCACTTTTTTCCGGTGCACGACGCGCTCGGCAATCGCGGCGCGATCGTCTGGGGCGGCGACAATGCGTCGCTCAGCCGCGATGACCGGCTGATGCTGCAGATGATCTCCGTGCACCTCTTCAACCGGCTGGCCGAGATCGGCGCTGCCTGGAAGTCGGGGCAGGTGGTGCTCACCGAGCGCGAGATCCAGTGCCTCAGCTGGACGGCGGCGGGCAAGACTAGCCTGGAAATCGCCGAAATCCTCGGCCTCTCCGAGCACACGGTCAACCACTACCTCAACCAGGTCACCCGGAAGCTGGAGGCGGTCAACCGCACCCAGGCCGTGGTGAAGGCGATCCGCCGCGGGCTGATCGCCTAGGTTCTTGCCTTCAGGCAGGGATGCCGCTGTTTATCGCTGGTAAATTCGTTTGGCGGCTGCCTTTTCGTGCACTATCTACGAAGGCTGCGGGCCAATCCCGCGGCAGGTGGATGAGGATTTCATGACGGACGTAAGCAAGGAACAGGTGCTGGAACGGCTGCGCTCGGTGCGCGGTCCTGACATGGACGGCAACATCGTCGATCTCGGCATGGTTTCCGACGTCTTCATTTCCGACGGCAAGGCCTATTTCTCGATCACCGTGCCGGCAGAACGTGCCCGCGAGCTCGATCCCATGCGCGCCGCCGCAGAGCGCGTCGTCAAGGAAATCCCCGGCATCAAGGCGGCCATGGTGGCGCTGACGGCCGACAAACGCGCCGCGACCGGCCCCGCCGCCGCCCGCGCGCCCGCACCCCCGCCGCCGGGCCGGGGTGCTGCCGATCACAGCCATGCCGGCCACAATCATGCGGGCCACGCCCACGCCGCGCCCGGTCAGCCGCAGCAGCGCGCCAAATCGGGCATTCCCGGCGTCGGCGCCATCATCGCGGTCGCCTCGGGCAAGGGCGGTGTCGGCAAGTCGACGACCTCGGTCAACCTCGCGCTGGCGCTGAAGGCGAACGGCCTGCGCGTCGGCATTCTCGATGCCGATATTTACGGCCCTTCCATGCCGCGCCTCCTGAAGATTTCCGGCCGCCCGCAGCAGATCGAGGGCCGCATCATCAAGCCGATGGAAAATTACGGCATCAAGGTCATGTCGATGGGCTTCCTCGTCGACGAGGAGGTGGCGATGATCTGGCGCGGGCCGATGATCCAGTCGGCGCTGATGCAGATGCTGCGCGAAGTCGCCTGGGGCGATCTCGACGTGCTCGTCGTCGACATGCCGCCCGGCACGGGCGACGCCCAGCTCACCATGGCCCAGCAGGTGCCGCTTGCCGGCGCCGTCATCGTCTCCACCCCGCAGGACCTCGCGCTGATCGATGCCCGCAAGGGTCTCAACATGTTCTCGAAGGTCGAGGTGCCGGTGCTCGGCATCGTCGAGAACATGAGCTATTTCATCGCGCCGGATACCGGCAACCGCTACGACATCTTCGGCCATGGCGGCGCGCGCAAGGAGGCCGAGCGCATCGGCGTGCCCTTCCTGGGCGAGGTGCCGCTGACCATGGACATCCGCGAGACCTCGGATGCCGGCACGCCCGTCGTCGTTTCCAACCCGGAAGGGGCGGCAGCCAAGACCTATCGCGCGATCGCCACCCGCGTCTGGGAAGAGCTGGAGGCCATCAAGGGCAAGGGCGCGCGCGGTGCACCCGCCATCGTCTTCGAATAGCCGAACTTTTCCTGTGTCCGGGCGTTCCGGCTGGTAACTTGATTTTTATGTTGCGCCGCGCAATATGCGCGGCCGACCGCTGATGGTGGCGTCCAATCACGCGCGATTGCGCGAGGGAGTGTGAGCGATGGTCCGTTCCGGAGCCATTCGCCGGTGATCACGGTTTTCCGTCCCAATGGCAAGGCGCTTGCTTTGCCCACAGAGACCGATTCTGCCGCCGCCGACGCTCTTGCCGGCGCCGTCTGGGTCGATCTCGATACGCCGACGCGCGACGAGGAATTGCTGATCGAGCGGGTGCTGGGCCTTGAAATACCGACCCGTGACGAACTCAAGGACATCGAGCCGTCGAGCCGCCTCTATACCGACGGCGCCCACACTTACATGACCGCGTCGCTGATCGTGAAGGCCGAGGGCGATCTGCCCCACCTGACCGATGTCGGCTTCATTCTGACCGCCAGCAAGCTTCTGACGGTGCGCTATGCCGAGCCACGCTCCTTCGTCCTGTTCAAGAGCGCGATGCCCCGTATCGCGGGCGGCTGTTCCACGTCGACGGTCATGCTGACGCGGCTGCTCGAAACCATCGCCGACCGCACCGCCGAAATCCTCGAGATCGCGGTGTCGCGCGCCGACAAGCTGTCGCTGGAAGTGTTCGGCGAAAACCGGCACCTGTCGCGCCGCCCGCCGCGCTATCTCGAAGACCGCGTCGTGCAGGTCTCGGCCCTGCACCGGCTGCTCGCCAAGGCGCGCGACAGCCTGATGTCGCTGTCGCGCATGCTGACCTTCCTTCATGCGCTGCCGGCGCTGCAATCCGACCGCGCGAGCCTCGAGCTCTGCCGCACCGTTCAGCGCGACGTGCAGTCGCTGCTCGAGCACGCCAATTTCGTCGCCGGAAACATCACCTTCCTGCTCGATGCCTCGCTCGGCCTCATCAGCCTCGAGCAGAACGCCATCATCAAAATTTTCTCGATTGCTTCGGTCGTGCTGCTGCCGCCGACGCTGATCGCCTCCATCTACGGCATGAACTTCGAGTTCATGCCGGAATTGCACATTGCCTATGCCTATCCGCTGACGCTTGCGGGGATGGTTCTCTCGGCAATCCTTCCGTTCTATTTCTTTCGCTGGAAAGGCTGGCTCTAGAGCCTGATCGCCCCATGCAACCACATGCCGGTAGCGCACCGCACACCCAAAGCCGGGCGCGCACGCTGTTTCTGCTCTCTCTTGGTTCCGTCGGCGTCGTCTATGGCGATATCGGCACCAGCCCGCTTTATGCCTTCCGCGAGGCGTTGCGCCCGGTCGCCCATGACGGCATCCAGCGCGTGGAGGTCGTCGGCCTCATCTCGCTGATGATCTGGACGCTGACGATCATCGTCACGCTCAAATACGTGCTCTTCCTGCTGCGCGCCGACAACCACGGCGAGGGCGGAACGCTGTCGCTTCTGGCGCTGCTGTCGAAGACGGCGGGAAACCACGCCCATATCCTGTTCTTCCTGGGCGCCATCGGTGCCGCGCTCTTCATCGGCGATGCCATGATCACGCCGGCCCTCTCGGTTCTCTCCGCCGTCGAGGGCCTGGAATTGGTGACACCGACGCTCGGCGATTATGTCGTGCCCATCTCCGTGGTCATTCTCGTCGCGCTGTTTGCCGTGCAGTCCTGGGGAACGGCAGCGGTTTCCAAATTCTTCGGGCCGATCACCGCCGTCTGGTTCATCGTCATGGGCGTCGCCGGCCTCAATCACATCAGCGACGATCTGGGCATTCTTGCGGCCTTCAATCCCTATTACGCCGTCGTTTTCATGCTCAACGAGGGCTATGTCGGCCTCGTCGTGCTCGGCGCCGTCTTCCTGACGGTGACGGGGGCCGAAGCGCTTTATGCGGACCTTGGCCATTTCGGCCGTCGGCCGATCCAGTGGGCGTGGTTCTGTCTGGTGTTTCCGGCGCTGACGCTCAATTATCTCGGTCAGGGCGCGCTGGTGCTTGCCCATCCCGAGACGATCGCCAACCCGTTCTTCCTGATGTTCCCGAAATGGGCGCTGCTGCCGGTCGTCATCCTCGCGACCTTTGCAACCGTCATCGCCAGCCAGGCGGTCATCACCGGCGCCTTCTCGCTGACGCGCCAGGCCATCCACCTCGGCTTCCTGCCGCGCATGGAAATCTATCACACCTCGGAAACCCAGACCGGCCAGATCTATCTGCCGGGCGTCAACACCGTGCTGCTGTTCGGCGTGATGCTGCTCGTCTTCATCTTCGGCTCGTCCGAATCGCTGGCGACGGCCTATGGTATCTCCGTCACCGGCGCCATGGTGGTAACGACGGTGCTGGCCTTCGAATTCCTGCGCAAGCGCTGGCGCTGGAAGCCGCTCGCAGCCGCCGCGATCCTGACGCCGCTCTTTCTGCTCGAACTCACCTTTCTCGGTGCGAACCTGCTCAAGGTGCATGACGGCGGCTATGTGCCGGTCATGATCGCCGGTGCGGTCGTCATCCTGATGTGGACCTGGACGCGCGGCACGCGCATCCTGCGCGACAAGACCCGGCGCATCGAAGTGCCCCTGCCGGCCTTCATCAAGTCCGTGGAAAAGCAGAGTGCGCATGCCCCCGTGCAGGTCACCGGCACGGCGATCTTCCTGACGAGCGATCCGGATTTCGCGCCCGCAGCACTCCTGCACAACATCAAGCACAATCACGTGCTTCACGAGCAGAACTTCATTCTGACGGTCAAGACGGCCAACACGCCACGCGTCACGCGCGCCGAGCGCTTCAAGGTCGAGAAGATCTCCGAACGCTTCTCGCGCATCGAAATGCATTTCGGCTTCATGGAAACGCAGAACGTCTCCAACGCGCTCGGCCTGATGCGCAAGGCGGGCCACAAGTTCGACATCATGTCGACCTCGTTCTATCTCGGCCGGCGCAAGCTCGTGCCGGATGCCCAATCCGGCATGCCGATGTGGCAAGACAGGCTGTTCATCGCCCTCGCTAACCTCGCCACCGACCCCTCCGACTATTTCCGCCTGCCGACCAACCGCGTGGTCGAGCTCGGTTCGCATGTCGTGATCTGACGCAAATGTGAAGGGGAGGTGACCGCCTCCCTCAAAGCGGTTTATCAGCATTAACCAACCATCAAGGTTAATGCTTCATTTTACCCTGAGAACGAGCCGTCAAGAGGCCCGTGCTTCGGCGCGGATAGGCTCCCTACGAACATTCCGGGCAGGAAACACACGCCGATCAAAACCGGCGCGGGAGCCTGCACGCGCATCAGGGTGCGGAGTAGTCAGTTGCGTAAGCGTAGCATTCGTCATGCAGGTGCAGGCCGTTTCTTCGCGTATCTGAAGCGGGAATGGAAAATCCCCCTGGCACTGGGCCTCGGCATCGCCGCCGTCCTGCCCACGCAGGCCGCCCATACGGACCTTGCCACCTATCTCGCCGGCCTCAACCGCAAGGGCGGCAACCAGACCATGGTGCTGACCCGCTCGCCCGCCGGCTCCGTCCACGAAATCGAGATCGAATTCGCCGATGCGATGATCACCGGCGGCGTCGAGAATGGAGCAGGGGTGCAACTCCCCGACGGTATGCAGGCGGCGCTGCGCAGCGAACACAAGGGCCAGGGCGAAATTCCCGACGAGGACCGCGTCAATCGCCGCGACAAGAAGGGCCGAATCGTCGCCGTCATGCCCGTCCTGCCGCCGAAGGATTTCACCGCGGGCTCGATCCTCGAGCGCACCAGTTCGCTGCTCTCGCCGGTTTTCGACACCGGACAGCGCATGGCCTTCGCCAAGGCGGAGATCAAGGGCAAGGAAATTCAGATCGCCACGGCCTTCTACAAGAAGACACCCGTCCGCAAGGATATCGGCGTCTCCTCCGCCATCGCCGAACTCGTGACCAGCGACAAGGCCGATGTCCTCGCGACAGCTTATGCCCGCGTCGAGCCCGATTATGCGCGGGAATCTCCCTTCGATTCGATCCTGAAGCCGAAGGAGGACGTCGGCCGCTTCATTCCGGATATCGCGCCGGATGACCACGCCTGGGCGGCAAGCGTTCTGCCGGCGGAAGTGTTCTCCGCCAAGGAGCAGAAGTGCCTTGCGGAAGGCATCTATTTCGAGGCGCGCGGTGAGGAGCTGAAGGGCCAGGCCGCCGTCGCGCAGGTCATCCTCAACCGCGTGCGTAACCCATCCTATCCAAAAACCATCTGCGGCGTCGTCTACCAGAACGAAAACTGGCGGGGCCGCTGCCAGTTCTCCTTCGCCTGCGACCGCATTCCCGACCTGATCCTCTCGCCCTGGCACTGGAAGACCGCCAAGGAAATCGCCATGGCCGTCACGGCCGGCAAGATCTGGATCGACGAAGTCGGCTCCTCCACCCATTACCACGCGACCTATGTGAACCCGCACTGGGGCCGCACGATGAAGCGCGTCGCCAAGATCGGCAAGCATATCTTCTATCGCACCTATGGCGGGGGCTGGAGCTGAGGCTTCTGCTTTCGCGCTGGGGTGAGTCCGCACCCTTGCGCAGACGATTCCCGGGACGAGAAGTCGCGGGTCGCGCGCGATTCCTCGCAAATCATTGATTTATCTTAATATATTTGACGCTGCACAAAGCTTCGCCATGCCTTGACTATGCGGGCACCTAAAACTATGTTGCGGCCGACTTCGAAAGGGGTCGGTATGGCTTGAATCCTAGCCTTCAATATGTCCGCAATGGGGCGAAAGCGCCGCGGAGAGAGAAATGGGAAGCGCCATGGCCGACGATCAAAAGGGAAGTCTGGAAGACCGGCTGAAGCGCCTGGACGCGGAACTCGCGGACAAGCGCAAGACGGATGGGGCGGAGGAAGCCGCCGAGGCAAGGGCAGCCGCGAGCCGATCGGGTTACGCAGTCGCCATGAAGCTCTCGAGCGAGTTTGTCGCAGCCGTCATTGTCGGGGCGCTTCTAGGCTATCTTTTGGACCATTTTGCGGGTACAGGGCCGTGGGGGATGATCGTTCTTCTTCTCCTCGGCTTCAGTGCCGGCGTTCTGAACGTCATGCGCGCGGCAGGCATGGTGGCATCGCCCCATCCCGTCGACAGGCTGGCGGGGCGGGAGCTCCAAAAGCCGGCGAGCGGACGCGACGAGACCGAAACGAGGGATGACGCCTGACGGCGGAATTCCACATAGGGTGACTTCCGCCGCAAGGCGGGCAAGCGAAAGAGATAAACGGTGTCCAACGATCCGACCCACCAGTTCCTGGTCAACAAGATTGTTCCGATCGAAATCGGCGGTATCGATTTCTCGTTCACCAATGCCTCGCTCTTCATGGTCGCCACCGTCGCGGTCGCCACGGGCTTCCTCTATTTCACGACCGGCCAGCGCGGCCTGGTTCCGAGCCGCATGCAGTCGGTCTCGGAAATGTCCTATGAATTCATCGCCTCCATGCTCCGGGAAGGGGCGGGCAGCCACGGGATGAAGTTCTTCCCGTTCGTCTTCTCGCTCTTCATGTTCGTGCTCACCGCGAACCTGCTCGGCATGATGCCGTACTTCTTCACCGTCACCAGCCAGATCATCGTGACCTTCGCGCTTGCGCTGCTCGTCATCGGCACGGTCGTGGTCTATGGCTTCTACAAGCACGGTTTCGGCTTCCTCAAGCTCTTCGTGCCGTCGGGTGTTCCCGGCGCGCTGCTCCCGCTGGTCGTCTCGATCGAGGTCATCTCGTTCCTCTCGCGTCCGATCAGCCTCTCGATCCGTCTCTTCGCCAACATGCTGGCGGGTCACATCACGCTCAAGGTTTTCGCCGGCTTCGTTACCTCGCTCAGCGCCCTCGGCGCCGTCGGTGTCGCCGGTGCGATCCTGCCCCTTTTCATGACCGTCGCTCTGACCGGTCTCGAATTCCTCGTGTCGTTCCTGCAGGCTTACGTCTTCGCAGTTCTGACATGCATGTACCTGAACGATGCCGTGCATCCGGGTGGTCACTAAGGAAAAAGTCGCCGGCGCTCTCGGGCGTCGCTCATAAGCCGCAACAACCCATTCAAGGAGTTCAACATGGAAGCGGAAGCAGCAAAGTACATCGGCGCAGGTCTTGCCACGTTCGGTCTCGCCGGTACGGCTCTCGGCCTCGGCAACATCTTCGGCAACTACCTGGCCGGCGCTCTTCGCAATCCGTCTGCTGCTGACAGCCAGTTCGGCCGTCTCGTATTCGGCTTCGCCGTTACGGAAGCTCTGGGCATCTTCTCGCTGCTCATCGCTCTCCTCCTCCTCTTCGCCGTCTAAGATCGGCTGAGGACTGGACCATGGCCCTTGCGGGCCGTGGTCCATCGTACGTTTCGTACATATCTGAGAGTGCCCCCTGGAGGTCAGCATGTCTGTGACCTTGGCATCGGCCGAGTCCACCCCCTTCGAAATCGCCCAGGCGGAAACTCCTGCGGATACGCATGAGACCCCTGCGGATACGCATGCGGCTCAGCCGGCAGGCGAAGTGCACACCGAAACGGGTGTTGCCCATGGTGAGGAAGCCGGTTCCGGCGTATTCCCGCCTTTCGACCAGACCACGTTCGCATCGCAGCTCCTGTGGCTTGCGATCACCTTCGGTCTTTTCTACCTTCTCATGTCGAAGGTCGTTATTCCGCGCATCGGCGGCATCCTCGAGACGCGCCATGACCGCATCGCGCAGGACCTCGACGAAGCATCCCGCCTGAAGGCGGAAGCCGACGCCGCGATCGCCGCCTACGAGCAGGACCTCGCATCCGCCCGTGCCAAGGGCAATGGGATCGCTTCGGCCGCCCGCGACGAAGCCAAGGCCAAGGCCGACGCTGAACGCGCCAAGATCGAAGCCTCGCTGCAGGACAAGATCGCCGGTGCCGAAACCCGCATCGCCGAAATCAAGGCCAAGGCGCTTGCCGATGTCGGCACGATCGCCGAGGAAACGACGACCGCTCTCGTCGAGCAGCTCATCGGCTCCAAGGCCACCAAAGCCGAGATCGCTTCCGCCGTGAAGTCGGTCGCAGGCAAGTAAGGGAGGTTTCGATGCACTTCGACGCAACATTCTACGCCTTTGTCGGCCTCCTGCTGTTCCTTGCCCTCATTGCCTACCTCAAGGTTCCCGGCATGATGGCCAAGGGTCTCGACGCTCGCGCCGAGAAGATCCAGAACGAGCTGGCGGAAGCCAAGCGTCTGCGCGAGGAAGCCCAGCACCTGCTCGCCGAATACCAGCGCAAGCGCAAGGATGCCGAGGCGGAAGCTGCCAGCATCGTCGCTGCCGCCGAACGCGAAGCAAGCGCGCTGACCGCCGAAGCCAAGCAGAAGACCGAAGAATACGTCACTCGCCGCACGGCGCTGTCGGAACAGAAGATCAAGCAGGCGGAAGCCGATGCGATCAACGCGGTGCGCGCCGCCGCCGTCGACCTCGCCGTTGCCGCCGCCGAAAAGGTGATCGCTTCGAAGTCCGACGCCGCCACCGGCAAAGCCCTCTTCGACAACGCCATCAGCGAAGTGAAGACACGCCTCAACTAAGCGGTTTTCATGGAAAGATTTGAAAAGGCCGGGCGCCATGTGGCCCCGGCCTTTTTCGTTGTGTGCAAGGCGGATCAGGCCTCCGGCCGGGGCGTTTCGGCGATCTCGCGCTCGGTGAGGATACGGTCGATCAGGCCCCATTCCAGCGCCTCCTCGGCTGTCATGAAGCGGTCGCGATCCATCGCACGCTCGAATTCCTCGAAGCTGCGCCCGCAATGATCGGCGTAGAGCCGGGTCATGCGATGTTTCGTCCTGCGGATCTCCTCGGCATGAATAAGCATGTCTGAGGCCTGCCCCTGGAAGCCGCCAAGCGGCTGGTGAATGAGGATGCTGGCATTGGGCAAGGCGGCCCGTGTGCCCGGTTCGCCGGCCATCAGTAGGAACGAGCCCATCGAACGCGCTGTGCCCATGCAGAGCGTGTGAACGGGCGCGCGGATGTAGCGCATGGTATCGTACATCGCAAAACCGCTGGTGACGACGCCGCCCGGCGAGTTGACGTAAAGCTGGATGGGTTTCGTCGGGCTCTCGGCTTCGAGGAACAGCAATTGTGCGCAGACGAGCGCCGACATGCCGTCGTTCACCTCGCCATTGAGGAAGATGATCCTTTCCCGCAGAAGCCGGGAATAGATATCGAAGGAGCGTTCGCCCCTCGCTGATTGCTCGACCACCATAGGGACGAGTTGCATCGCTTCGCGCATCGGCGAACTCCTGTCATGTTGATTGGTGTGGGAAGGTTATGTCAGGCGGCGCGCATCAGCGTGAGCCTGTTGTCGTTCGTGGCTTGCGGCTGCGTGAGCCTTGCATCGCTGAGGCCGTGAACGATGAGGAGCGTGGTTCCACCCCGTTCGTTGGGGCTGAGGTGAAACGTCACGAGGCTTTCGAGATGGGGCGGTTCGTCATCCTGCAGCCTGTAGCGGACCACTTCTCCCGGTACGGTGGAGACCGGCGCGCTGTCGAGGAGTTGGCTGTCCGGCAGCCAGCGTTTGCGAAACTCGGCAATGCCGATGGCCCGCCAGACCTTTTCGGGCGGCGCATCGAGATCGTATTCCAGGACGAGGTCTGTCGCCGGCCGGTCCGATGTTTTGTCACTCACTGGTCCATCTCCTTCAGCAAAGTCTTCAGGGCATCGATGCGGGCAGGCCAATAGGCGCGATAGCGTGCGAGCCACCCGGCAATCCGTGCAAGGCCTTCCGGATCGACCTGGTAGTTCACGAAACGCCCTTGCCGTTTCTCGCACACCAGGCCCGCGCCGCGCAGCACCGCCAGATGCTGGGACATCGCCGGTTGGCTGATCTCCATGCCCTCGCGCAGTGCACTGGCATTCATGGCGCCGTCCGCCAGCTTCTCGAAAATCGCACGGCGGGTCGGGTCGGCCAGAGCCTTGAAAATCTCATTCTCGATCATGCAATCAGATAAGCACGGACTTATCTGATTTGCAATGGCAATAGAGAGGCGGCGAACGATAGCACCGCGCTCGGTCAGTCCTGCCGCAGGGGCCGAAAACTCATGCGGTGAAGGCGACAGGGGCCAAGCGTCTGGATGGCGGTGCGATGGATCTCGGTGGCATAGCCGGCATGGATAGCGAAGCTGTAGCCGGGGAAGGTGGCTTCAGCGCGCGCCATCATACGGTCGCGGGTGACCTTGG
>NZ_JBLZPH010000120.1:0-10785 GCF_049199205.1 Shinella sp. M31
GGCCGCCGGAGAATTCGTGCGGATACTTTTTCGCATCGGCTGGATTGAGGCCGACCGTGTTCAAAAGCTCACCGACGCGGGCCTGCCGGTCGGCGACGCTCACCGCCTTGACCATCGGCTCAGCGATGCTGCGGCCGATGCGCCAACGCGGGTTGAGACTGCCGATAGGGTCCTGGAATACCATCTGCAAACGGATCGGTGCGGCGTCCGGCGTGTTGAACGCGATCTCGCCCGCTGTCGGCTGATCGAGGCCGGCCATCAGGCGGGTGATAGTCGACTTGCCGCAGCCGGATTCGCCGACGATGGAAAAGGTCGTGCCCCGCTCGATGGTGAAGCTGACATCATCGACCGCTCGGACGATCTTGCGACCTTGCCGCGTGACCACCCGTTGCAGGAAGGGTTCCGAAACATCAAAACTCTTGCCGAGATTGACGACCTTAATCAGGGGGCTGTCGCTGGCGGTCCGCATGGCCTCATTCCACCCAGGCGCCGTCGCGCGCGACGATGCGGCCGCGCTTGACCACCAGATTGCGCTTCGGCCGGTCAACTAGGATTTGCGCGAGGTTTTCCCCCTCGATCAGGACGAGGCTGCCCTCACAACCGGCTCTGAGGCCGTAGCCTTCCAGATCCAGCAGCGCCGCGCCGCGCTTCGTGCCCATGTCGAACGCAGCGACCAGTTCCTCGTCCGTGCGGCAATACGAGCGGTAGGAGAGCAGCCAACAGCGCTCCAGCATGTCGCCGTTGCCATGTGGGTTCCAAGTGTCGCGCAGGGAATCCGAGGCGACGGCGCATCTGACGCCGCGCCGCGCCAGCTCGAACATCGGGGGAAAACCGATCTCGCCAGGCACCGCCGAAATGATGCCAATGCCGGCTTCCGCCAGCGTGTCGATTATCGCATCCACCTCGTCGGCGGGCCCGTCGCCCAAGCAGAAGGCATGGCTGACGATGACGCGGTTTTGCATGCCGAGCACTCTGGTCCGTTCGGCGATCATCGCCAGCTCGTAGAGGCCGAGCTCACCACGCTCGTGCAGGTGGATATCGATCTTGGCGCCCTTGCGGTCGGCGATGCCGAAGATCGTGTCGAGATGACCCTTCGGGTCACCGTCGATATTGGCCGGGTCGATGCCACCAATGACGGACGCACCCTCGTCGAGCGCGGCTTCCATCAGGTCGGCCGTCCCGGGGTCGATCATCAATCCGATCTGCGGGAAGGCGACGAGCTCCAAGCCCACAGCATGCTTCGTTTTTTCCCAGGCCTTCAGCACGCCGTGCAGGTTGTCGAGCTTGTAGCCAGTGGAGATATCGACATGGCTGCGGATATGGGTCGAGCCCATGGCGACGCACTGGCGCATCAGGTTGCCGGCGCGTTCCTCGACGTCCCAACGCAGGTTCTTGCGGATCTCCACCTCGTTGTCGATCATGGCGCGCAACGACGGCGGAACGTTGATGCTGTGCCACGGCAGACCCCAGAGAATCTTGTCGAGATGCACATGCGGTTCGACGAAGGGAGCGATTGCGACGGCGTTGCGCCCGTCGTGCACCGGCACGCCAGCCTCGCGCGGCAGGTTCGCGCCGATGGCAGCGATCCGCCCGCCCCTGATCAGGATATCGGCGGTTTGCCCCGCGTCGGGGCGGACATTCGTTACAAGCAGATCGGTCATCTGGATATTCCTGATATCAGCGCAGACGGGGGTTCAGAACATCGCGCAGCCAATCGCCGACCATGTTCACGGACAGGACAAGAAGGACGAGGGCAGCGCCGGGGAAAAGCGATATCCACCACTCGCCGGAAAGCAGGAGGTCGTTGCCGGCACGGATGAGCGTGCCGAGGGAGGGCTGCGACGGCGGCATGCCGAGGCCGAGGAAGGAGAGGATCGCCTCCGTGAGGATCGCCACGCCAAGCCCGAGGGTGGCGAGCACCAGCACCGGCCCGATTGTATTGGGCAGAATATGGGTAAGCACGATGCGCGCGCCGCTGACCTTGCTGATGCGGGCGGCTGCGACGTAGTCCTTGCGTCGCTCTACCATGGTGGAGGCGCGCACCGTACGAGCGAACTGCACCCAGTCGGCGACGCCGATGGCGAGGATCACCACATAGAAGCGCATCTCCTCTCGCATGCCGACCGGCATGACGATCTTGGCGACGCCATCGATGAAGAAGGCGATCATGATTGTCGGGAAGCTCAGCTGGATATCACCGAGGCGCATGATGACCGCGTCGACCCAGCCGCCGAAATAGCCCGCGGCGAGGCCGAGCAGCACGCCGATGGTGACCGAGAACAGCACGGCGGCGAGGCCGACAAGCAGCGAGATGCGCATGCCGTAAAAGATCGACGACAGGATATCGCGGCCCTGTTCGTCGGTACCGAGCAGGTATTTCGCGGTACCGCCGTCCGACCAGAGGGGCGGCAGGCGCGAATCCATGATCTCGAGCGTCGCAGGATCGAAGGGGTTGTGCGGCGCAATCCAGTTGGCCGCGGCGGCACAGAAGAGCAGCGCCAGGAAGACGACGGTCGCGAAGATGACCGCGGGCGAGGTGCGGAAGCGCCAGGCGAAGTCGCTTGCGGCCCAATCCTTGAGAAGTCCGGTCAATCGGGTCATTTCACGCGCATCCTCGGATCGACAAGAAGATAGGTCAGGTCAACGATCAGGTTGATCATCACGAAGCTGACGCCGACGAAGGCGAGATAGGCGGCCATGACGGGGAAGTCCGCGAACTCGATCGCCTGCAGGATGAGCAGCCCCAACCCCGGCCACTGGAAGACGGCTTCCACTACGATGGCGAAGGCGATCAGCGAGCCGACCTGCAGGCCGACGACGGTTATGACGGGCAGCAGGCTGTTGCGCAGCGCATGCGTCAGATAGACGGCGCGGTCGGACAGGCCGCGGGCGCGCGCGAACTTGATGAAGTCGGCCCGGAACACTTCCAGCATCTCGCCGCGCACCAGCCGCATGATCATTGAGATCTGGAACACGGCGAGCGTGATCGTCGGCATGACTAGCGCCTTGAGGCCGCTCGTCGTCAGAAAACCGGTCGTCCACCAGCCGATCTGCACCGTCTCTCCCCGCCCGAAGGCTGAGAACCAGCGCAGCTCGACTGCGAAGATCAGGATCAGCAGCATGCCGATCAGGAACTGCGGCATAGCGATGCCGAGCAGCGAGACGAGCTGGACGACCCGGCTGAGCAGGCCCTTCGGGCGCAGAGCAGTGTAGATGCCCATGGGGATGCCTACGAGAAGTGCCGTCAGCGTGGCGCTCAGTACCAGCTCCAGGGTCGCCGGCAGGCGCACCAGCATCAAGTCGACGACGGGCTGGCGGTTGCGGTAGGATACGCCGAAATCACCGACGGCCGCCCGTTCGACGAAGCGCCAGAACTGCACGACAGTAGGCTGGTCGAGCCCAAGCGCGACGCGAAGCTCCTCACGCTGCTCTAGAGTCGCGTTGACGCCGAGAATGTTGTTCACGGGGTCGCCGAGGAAATTGAAGATACAGAATGACAGTCCCGAGACGACCAGCATGACGAGAACGACGCTGGTGAGTCGGGTGGCGAGCAAGGAAATCATCGCGGCCTCTCACGGGGAAGAGAGGACGGCGCGGATCTGCGCCGTCCGGCGGTGGCGTCACTTCATCGTGTAGTACCAGAAGCGCGTATACTCGTCGGCCGGCACGATGGCGTTGACCTTGTCGCTCATGCCCCAGGTCAGGAACTGCTGGTGCAGCATGATCTTACCGACCTCGTCGCGATGGATCTTCACCGCCTGCGAGATCATCTCCTGGCGCTTGGCCGGGTCGTATTCCGTGCCGATTTTCTCGATCAACTCATCGACATGCTTGTTGGAATAGCCCTTCGGGTTCCAGGCGCCGAGATCACCCGTCGGCGTGTGAAAGGTCGCTGACATGATGTTGTAAGCGTCGATGGTCGGCAGGCCGGCCCATCCGAGCATGTAAAACGCGTATTTCCCGGCCGGTAGCTCGGTGTCGAACTGCACGGGCGTATGCATGTTGAGCTGCGCCTTGATGCCGATCTTAGCGAGCATGCCGACCACGGCCTGGCAGATGCGTTCATCGTTGATGAAGGAACCGGCCGGGCAATCCATCGGCAGCGTGAAGCCGTCCTTGTACCCCGCTTCCTCGAGCAGCTTCTTGGAAGCCTCAATGTCGAAGGGGAAGCGCACGTCGAGGCTGGCGTCATAGAAGGGCAGCTACGGCGCCAGCGGCAGCGCCGTCGGACGACTGTTGCCGCGCATGATGGAGCGCTTGATCCCTTCGATATCAATCGCCTGGTAAATCGCCTTGCGCACGCGCATGTCGGCGAGTGGATTGCCCTCAACCCCGCTACCTTCCAGCGTCTCGCTCTGTTGGTCCATGCCGAAGAAAATGTTGCGTAGGTGCGGCGCGCGCATGACCTTCATGCCCGGCGTGGCCTCGATACGCTCGATGTCTTGCGAGGGCGCGTTACGGATGAAGTCCACCTCGCCCGAAAGGAGCGCCGCGACGCGCGTGGCGGCATTGGCGATCGGCGTATAGACGATCTCGTCGATATTGTGCTGCGGCTTGTCCCACCAGTCGGGATTCTTGACGAAGACGGTACGGATGTCGGGCTGGCGCTCGGAGAGCTTGAACGGGCCGGTGCCAACGCCCTGCGTGGTCATCGCGCCGCCGGTATTGGTCGAGAGGTCGATCGGCTTTTCCGCGCCGACGGATTCCTGGAATTCCTTGTCGAGGATGTACCAGCCGGCGAAATCGTTGAGCAGGAGCGCGTATTTGCGCTTCAGCGTCACCTCGATCGTGTAGTCGTCGATCTTGGTGATCTCCTTAACCGGCTCCAGCAGACCGGCGAACGGCGAGCCCGGCGAGCCAGCGCGTGTGAAGGAGAAGATGACGTCATCCGCGGTGAACGGGTTGCCGTTGTGGAACTTCACCTTCTTGCGGAGATTGAACCTCCACTTGGTATCGGAAAGCGCTTCCCAGCTTTCGGCCAGTGCCGGTTCGAGCTTGAGATCGGCATTCCAGCGCACCAGGCCTTCATAGACATTGGAGAGCAGGCTGAGCGTGAAGTCATCACGCGCGGCGTGCGGGTCCATGGAGCTCAGCTCTTGCGCCTCGGCGAAACGAAGCGTGTTCGCATTAGCCGCGCCGGCTGCGACACAGGCGCAGGACGCAAGCAACAGGATTTTCAGATAGCGTTTCATGGGCTCCTCCCAGCTTAGAGCGCTTCCTGGCAAGTGGTTTCTTAAAAGGTGTGTTTCGTCTCCACTCGTCAGCATTGCATACATTCAAGTTGCACAGCATCTTTCGCCGTCGCGCTCCCGCAGGGTCGTTATCGGTCATAGATCAGGTTGTGCATGAGTATGATCCCACAGTTGAATACGATAGTCCACATAATTGTATTCGACATAAGGAAGAATTGTAAACAATTTCTGGTGGTTGAGATTTCAATCTGTAAGAGCAGTGCCTCCCTGATGCTGGAAGCATGCCGCCGCCGTCGCCCCGACCGCCATCACCATAGGCTTCCCAACAGAGCAGCGGGGCCCAGCCTGCGGGCAGCGGGGATGGTAGGAACAGCCGTCCGGCCAACTGCCGAGGCGCGGCATGGAGCCGGAAATCTGGGCGAGCCGCACCGGCTGGCGATGGAGAGGCGGAATGGAGGCCATCAGCCCGATGGTGTAGGGATGATTGGCGCGGCGGACAATATCCTCTACCGGTCCGATCTCGACGAGACGGCCGGCATACATCACGGCCACCCGATCGGCGACCTCGGCGATGACGCCCATATCGTGCGTCACCAGCATGATGGCGGTGTCGTGCGTGCGGGCCAGCCGCTTCAGCAGCGCGAGGATTTGCGCCTGGATCGAGACGTCGAGCGCTGTGGTCGGCTCGTCGGCGATGATCAACTCCGGCTCACCCGCGAGCGCCAGAGCGATGACGATGCGCTGGCGCATGCCGCCGGAAAACTGGTGCGGATACTGGTGGAAACGGCTCTCCGGATCGGCAATGCCGACTTCCGCCAAAAGCTGCACAGCCCGCCCGCGAGCCTCAGTCTTCGAGAGCGTCGGAAAATGGGTGCGGATCGTTTCGGTGAGCTGTCGTCCCACGGTGAACAGCGGGTCGAGGCTGGTTAACGGGTCCTGGAAAATCGCGCCGATGCGCTTTCCGCGCAGGCGGCGCTGCTCGTTCTCGTGCAGATTGTCGATACGCTGGCCGGACAGATGGATGCTGCCGGCAGCAACGCGCCCCGGCGCCTGCAGCAGGCCGATCAGCGCGTTGCCGGTCAGCGATTTACCCGCGCCGGATTCCCCAACGACGCCCAAAATCTCGCCGCGGCCGACCGAGAAGGACACGCCGTCGATCGCGACCAGCGCCCGCCCGCGGATTGGAAATTCGATCCGGAGATCGCGCACCTCCAGCACCGGCGCAGCGGCCTCCCGCCGCCCCGCCGTTCTCGTATTCTCGTCGGTCATCACAATCTCCTCCCAGGATTTGCGACCCATCCTCCAGGCTTGCCTGTCGAATGACCCGCCTTGCCAGAATACACAATAGAATACACTTTAGCTTTGAACTTGTGTCAAATCCTAAAGGTGATCGCATGCTAATAAATCTCATCAGCGACGAGAAGGCGGCGCCCGCCGCGAAGGGACTGGCCGGACGCACGAGGGTCTAGAACGACATCTATGCAGCCATCGTCCCCCACCAGCTCCGACAGCGACCACCTTTCAGAAGGATGCGCTGGCCATTGCGTTCGACGTCAGCCGCACCGTCATACGTAAGGTCCTTCTCCAGCTCCCATGAAAAACTGGTCGAGATCATCCCGAACAAGGGCGCTATCGTCGCTCGGCCGTCGCTCGGGGAGGCGCGTCTCGCCAATGAGCAAGCCGGCCGAGCGTCGGCAACATCCGCGCCGCTTGCCAAACGCGCGAAGGCTAAATGACCGTCACCATCGACTGAGATCAGGAGAGAGATTTGAAAAACGCTAGAAACAACGAACTCGCTGACCGCGGTTCCACAGCCGCGGACGCGAAGGCCTATCTTCACACTGCTTACCGAGGTGCGAAAGCGGCGGCAGGGCCATCACAAGAACGGCCTTCAAGAGCCACATCAAACGGATTGAAAAAGCAGCGGTCGATAGCATCGACACCGACCTGCGCCTCCGCGGCATGGACGACTGGACGGAGGTTCTTGTCAAGGAACGAGCCAGTAATTTCGTGACGACCCTTCTGACGTCGTTTACCTACGACCGCGCCTGATTGGCGCGAGCTCGATTGCGGGGACCCGCTTAATCCTCACCGGCTTTCGTCTTCGCAGTCCAAGGGTACGATATCGGGGGAACCCCGGCTCCGGTTGTGGTGTTTAAAACTGGTTCTGATCCTGGTTCTGGTTCTGAAGGTCGAGGTTCGGCGAGCACGTTGCGGACCGCCTGACTTTGAGGATGGTCGCCTGCGACCTGAAGGAAGTTGAGCACAGACCATCTCGTCTCGGTTCCGCCGGACGCGGGGTTCGCGCAGTGGATCACCGTCGGCTCGATGAGATCATCGCCCTGCTGGAGATACCATCTGTCTCCGTTGGCGCTTGAAAAAAATTCTGGCAGTTCTTTTCCCATCGCTGCCTCCCTTGCTAGTCAAAGCAATCCAGCCATTCGGTTGAGTTCGGCTGTCACTGCATCGACATTGTACGGCTTCGGAAAAAATGTCGCCCGTGCAGGGAGGTCACGATCGACAGGACGCCTGTGCCCAGACACGATGATGATTTCGATCGGAGGCCAGCGGTCGCGAACCGCCGCCGCGAGCTTCATGCCGTCCATGCTGCCCGGCATGTCGATGTCAGTAAAAACGATGCGGATATCGGTGCGGGCTTCCAGGATAGCGACCGCCTGAGCGGCATCGATGGCTTCCAAGGCTTCAAACCCGGCCTCCTCGATGAAGTCAACCGCGAGCAAACGTAGAAGCGGCTCATTCTCGACGACAAGGACAACACCTTTGCTTCGACCATGATTTTGGCCCATCGCCGCCACTCGCTTAATTAGAAAGTAAGGCCTTACGGGCCGCCTTTTTCGAAACGCTGCGCCGGTATCGATGTTCCGAGCTTAGAACCAATGTTGTCGGGAAGCCCTGCTTCAGGCGACTAACAATCGAAAGCATCACGCGTGGAAGACCCGTTGCAGTAGAAACTGCACGGCCGTATATGCCTGATCACCCGGGTCTTGAAGCGTGAAGTTGGTATTGCATTTTCCCGAGCACCGCCGGCAAAGCAATGCATTCGGGCTAGCGGCAAATTTTTGCACGGGAAGAACGAGTAGCGAAATATCTAGACGGCGAGTTTTTCGCCCTTAAGCTTCATGGTCACGATTATCCCCTCCGGCGACCATTGATAGTCGATCGTCCCTCCGAGATGTCCAGAGACACTTCGCTGGATGAGCTTGCTTCCGTAACCGTCCGCAGCTGCCGGCGGCTGAACGCGCGGCCCACCACGCTCCACCCAGACCAGTTCCAGATCCGAACCTGTTGTGGATCCGGAGACATCTAGGGTCCCGGTATCGGCGGAAAGCGCGCCATATTTCACCGAGTTTGTCGCGAGCTCATGGATGATGAGGGACAACGCTGTGGCGGTGCCATCTCCCACTCCGATCCGAGGAACGGCCACACGAATTCGACCGCTGAATGCACCAAGGTCTTCATAGGGAGCCAGCAGAACCGAAACCAGGTCGCCGAGCAAGGCGGTGCGGCCCTGACTGCCGGGAAGCGGGCGCACCAGATCGTGGGCGCGCCCGAGTGCAGCCAGGCGACCCGTCAGTTCCTTTGCCATTTCCTTCGCGGTGGTTGTCGACTGGGACGTAATGTTGGTAAGTCCGGTCGCTATCGCCAGGAGGTTCTTGACCCGGTGGCTCATTTCGCCCGCAAGGAGCTCGTGCCCTTCTTCCGCCTGCTTGCGGCCGGTCACATCCAAAAAGATCCCGTACATCTGATGGTCGTGGATAGCGCTGTCATCGCCAACGCCCCGCGCCGAAATCCATCGGATCTCTTCCCCCACCATTATTCGGAAGTCGATCTCGTACGATCCAGTGACGCCGCGAGTTGCGACGAAAGCAGCCCGCACGCGGTCCCGGTCGGCGGGATGGATATGAGCCGACAGATCCTCGAAGCTGACCTCGCCACTCGTGGTCAGCCCCCAGAGGTTAAAGCCCTGCTCATCCATTGCGAAACGATCATCGTTCACGTTCCACGCCCAGAGGGCGACGCCGGCGGCCTCGATAGCGCGGCGTAGATTCTCGGGCTTCCAAACGGGGTGAAGAGGGTTGCTGAGCGGCATTTGACTCCACCGGACTGCTTTGAGGGCTGCTGACCCTTTGTGAGGCGTTTAAAACTACATACGGATTTACGCACTCTAGTCACCGGGCGCCATTTGCCAAAGCAGAATCCGTAGATTTCAATGGCGGGAATCGTAGACGTCAGGCGACGGCGCCCAGTTCACTCGAGATGGTGCAGGGAGAGAAGCAACCAGAGATGCACTACAATCCGATGTCAGACTGCTGAAAGCGTGCCTCAACAAGCTCGTCAAAAAAGTCGACGATCAGGTCCGCCACTGTCTCGGCCTCATGCTCCGTCATATGAGGGGTTATCTCGACAGCGAGGCGCTCGATGTCATCGTGATCTGGTCCAATATGATCGAGAATTCGGGCGAACTTGATCTTCAGTTCCAAGTCACCTTCGAACTCGTCGAGAGTGACTAGTGAAATGCTCGTTGTGGCTTGGAGCAAGCGTGTCTGGATACTGTCGGACGATGTCGCCAAAGCTCGAACCGCTGCAAAAAACTGCTCCCGCGGCGCTGCATGTTTATCGTCCATTCGGTCGTCTTCCTTGTCATTGGCGCTGGATGCGAGGTTCCAGGGTATCAACGCCCAAGCATCGCCGGTCAAGGAAGATCATTTTTTCGCCTATGCGGACAGGCGTCCCAAATCCCGTTCAGCTCAAGAGGTCTTCGCTATAGCAAATAGCAGGCGCCATACTGAGCAATGGCGAATTTCAATCGCAGGCACGGGACCGTATCGCGCTTATACGTTGCTTGCAGGGTTCAATGCGCAGCCTTCAGAAAAGCACGCCTGGCTTCACCATTGGAAAGCCGGCCTTCAGCAGCGGCCGAACATTTGTCGAGTGCTTCCTTCCAAGCCGGCCCCGACTTGCGGGCATGCCGCAACCATGTGCGCGCCTGTGCCGGCGTCTCGATCGTGATCCGCAATCCGTCTTCCTTGAGCCGCACCGGTTCTTGCCACTGGTCAGTCAACTTAATCTCCCTGATTATATCAGTCCGAAATAATCCGTGAGAATGTGGTGCAAAAATGGCGGCGGTTCAGGCGGCGACCCGCCGAGCGGCTCTGTGTATGAGTGCGCTCCCGCTTTCGACGGGAGCGCGCCGTATCAGTTTAAACGGCTACCCGCCTTGCGGCCTTGTCTGCGGCCTTGCGATCCGAGCCATGTTCGGCGAGAATCTTTCCGGCGTCCTCGACGGAAATCCGGTGCTTCTTCGCCAGTGTCTTGGCGGGTGGAGGCCGCGCTCCAAAAAACTCAAAGGCGTGGCAGAGGCAGCGCATGCCGCGGATACCTCAAGCCATGCTTCGGCCTAGATCGAAGTATTTTCGATCCGTAACCGCTAGGATGTGCGGATAGATGGCAAGGAACGGTGGAATGACATCTGAGCCGACAAATCGCACGACCGACTTGTGCCTGTTGCTGCTTCTGTCGACCCTGTGGGGTTCGTCCTATACCTTCATCAAGATCGGCGTCGAGACGATCC
>NZ_JBLZPH010000121.1:0-39892 GCF_049199205.1 Shinella sp. M31
GGGGAGCGAAGCCGGCTCGACGCCCGCCTCGCGCAGGATCGACGGTGGCAGCCAGGGATCGAAGACCCGGATTTTCGCGCGGAAGCCGGAGAGCACGCGGTTCAGCGCCCGGCCGAGATCGCCGAAGCCGACGATGCCGATCTCGGAGCCCGACAGGAGACGCGCCGAGGCGTTGCCCTCACCGCCCCACAATTCGCGCCCCTCGCGGAAGGCGACATCCGCGTCAATGACGCCGCGCGCAAGGTTCAGCGCCATGGCAAGGCCGAGCTCGGCGACCGGCTCGGCGAAGACCTGCCCCGTCGTCACGACATGGATGCCGCGGGCAAACAGGATCTCGTAGGGCATGTTGTTAAGGAGATTGCTCTCGACGTTCAGGATGGCACGCAGATCGGGCATGCGGCCCAGTGTTTCCGCCGAAAGCGGCGGCTGGCCGATGATATAGCGCGCCTCCGACAGTACGGCGTCACCGAGCCCGGCAATGTTTTCCGGATCGGCCTCGACGATGCGGTAGGTGCGGCGCAGTTCCGCTTCGGCCTGTGGCGTGAAGATGAGATCGAGCGTGCGCGGCTCGGGCGCGCTGATCACCAGCGGCATTGTCTTGTCGGTCATGGCTCCTCCGGATGTGCGTCCATGCCGTGGTAGCACGGGCGTGAGGAGCGTGCGACCGGGGTGCTTGCGCAATTCCGGACGCAAAACCGCTGCACCCTTTTCCGGATTGACTAGTACCCCAGGCCGCGCAGGGCACGCACGCTGGACGGCGGCAGCGCCGTGCCGCTTGCGGTTATGCCGTTCTGCTCGCAGACATACATGTTGCGCGGCATCCAGCGGAAATCGCGGTCGCGCGCATAACCCACCGTCGGTTCGCAGGCCACCTGCCCCTTGCTCTTGTATTCATCGGTGGCGTCGCTCGGCGTCACGCCGGGCAGGTCCTTGAACACCTGCGCCTGGCCGCCGGCGGCGGATAGCAGAAAAGCCAGAAGGGCAAGGGTGGCTCGTGTCTTCATCGTCCTATCCGGCGAAGCCGGCCTTTCGCAATCCACAAAGAGATACCGCCGGCCGGCGACATGCGCTATAGGCCTGCGATCATTCCAATTGGTTAGATGGGGTTTTTCATGGCAAGTGCAATCCGGTATCACGAAGGTGACATCTCGGCGGCCGATGCGGCCCGCTATACCGGGGCGATCGCCATCGATACGGAAACGCTCGGCCTCATTCCGCGCCGGGACCGGCTCTGTGTCGTCCAGCTCTCCTCCGGCGACGGCTCCGCCGACGTCATCCGCATCGCCGCCGGCCAGAAGGAAGCGCCGAACCTCGTCGCCATGCTGGAAGATCCGAGCCGCCAGAAGATCTTTCACTATGGCCGTTTCGACATCGCGGTGCTCTTCCACACCTTCGGCGTCACCACGACGCCGGTCTTCTGCACCAAGATCGCCTCGCGCCTGACGCGCACCTACACCGACCGCCACGGCTTGAAGGAAAACCTCAAGGAAATGCTCGACGTCGACATTTCCAAGCAGCAGCAGTCGTCCGACTGGGCGGCCGAGACCCTGTCGCAGGCCCAGCTCGAATACGCCGCCTCCGACGTGCTGCATCTCCATGCCCTGCGCGACAAGCTCATGGCGCGTCTGGTGCGCGATGGCCGACTCCCGCATGCCGAAGCCTGCTTCACCTTTCTGCCGACCCGCGCCAAGCTCGATCTGATCGGCTGGGAAGAGACCGACATCTTCGCCCATAGCTGAGCCCTGCGGTGCAGAACGGACAACAGCACCAGACCGGCCCGACGCTGGAGCCGCTGCGCCGGCTCATTCGCGGCCGGCTCGCCGCCCTGCCGCCGGGGCTTTCGGAATTCATCCTGTTCGGCTTGAAACAGGCTTGGGCCTGCCTGTTCGGCGGACTGATGCTCGGGCTGATCATCCTTACCAAGCTCGTCTGGCAGCCGGACTGGCCGCTCTACCGCTATGATGCTCTCTTCCTGATGGCGCTCGCCATTCAGGTCACGTTCCTGATGCTGAAGATGGAGACGCTTGAAGAAGCGAAGGTCATTCTGATCTACCATGTCGTCGGTACCGTCATGGAGATCTTCAAGGTCCATATGGGCTCCTGGACCTATCCCGAGGAGGCGCTGATCCGCATCGGCGGCGTGCCGCTGTTTTCCGGCTTCATGTATGCCTCGGTGGGAAGCTACATGGCGCGCGCCATCCGTATCTTCGACATGCGTTTCACCCATTATCCGCCGTTCTGGACGACGGCGGTGCTGGCGATCGCCATCTACGCCAATTTCTACGCGCACCATTACCTGCCCGATATCCGCATCCTGCTCTTTGCGGCCACCGTGCTGCTCTTCGGGCGGGTACGCATCTATTATACGGTGGAGATAAAGCCGCGCTGGATGCCGCTGGTGCTCGCCGCGTTCCTCACCAGCATCTTCCTCTGGATTGCCGAAAATATCGGCACGGCAACGGGTGTGTGGCTCTATCCCGGCCAGCATGTCTGGCACATGGTGTCGTTCAACAAGCTCGGCTCGTGGTATCTGCTGCTTTATGTGAGCTTCGTGCTGGTGACGATCGTCTGCCGGCCGCAACCACCCGACACCCCTCAAATCCGGCCGGCGCAGACTTAACGTCCGATTAACGGGCGGGCAGCTATCCTTCCAGCGATTCTGGAGGTTGCCATCATGTTGACACCCCTGCAGAGCGCGCAGTCCACCGCCGCCGTTTCGGCGCTGCAATCGATCGTCACGACGATCGAGGACCGCCAGCGCGAGGAAGCGGAAAAGGCCAGCGGCCGCAAGAAGGACGATCTCGTCCAACAGGGGCATCTGCGCCCTGACGATGCCGCGCGCCAAGCCAATGCCCGCATCAACGAACATTTCTTCGGCAACAGCATTCAGGACGGCGACACGCTCGCCAAACTGATCTCCCGCTTTTCCGACGCGCTCGGCATAACCCAGCAGGAGGGCGAGACCGCCCGCAATTTCGCCCAGCGCCTTGCCGACCAGTTGACCCTCGTCGATGCCGTGGGGCTTCCCTCGAAGGGCAGCGAGCTCAATGTTTCCTTGCGGGCCCTCGGCACGACGCTCGATGCCGTCAAACAGGCGATGAGCGGTCCTTCGGACGATGCCGGCGCCAATCTCGTCGCGCGCCTGGCGCTTGCGACGGGTGTAACGCAAGGCGACGGCGAGGCGGATGCCGACTACGAGCAGCGCCTCTCGGCCATGCTGACCCGCCAGCGTGGCGAATTGCCGGCCGATACGGCGACGATCGAGAAGAAGACCGGCCTGACCGATCTCGGCCTGCGCGCCAGCGATCTCGTGGCGGCGATCCGCAACCCCTATGGCGAGGAAGCCGGGCGCGTGAAGGATGCGCTGGCGGAAAAGGCCAAGGATGAAAAGGCGCTGACGCCGGAAATGCAGAAGGTGCTCGCGCGTCTGGAAGACGCCGCGAACCCCAAGACGATCGACGAACTGAAGCTCGAGCGCACCAGGCGCGACCCGACCCGCGTCGAGGATGCCGAAACGCGCAAGGAGCGCGAGGCGACGATCCGGAAGCTCGAGGCGGGCGAAAAGCTCGAGGACGTCAAGGATTTGCAGGACGCGATCGGCCGCGCCCATGAGGATGCCGCCAAGGGCAAGACGGACGGTAAAACCGCGACCGGACCGTCACAGGATGCCGTCGATACGATCCAGCTCCTCGCTTCCGGTGCGGAAGCGACCAAAGCGGTTGAAAAGGCATCCACAAAACCCGACAACACGCTTCTTGAGCGCAAGGACGCGCCTGCGGAAACGACGGGCGAGGCCGTGCGCAATCTCGATGCCGCCGGCACGAAGGAGAAGGACGAGCGGGAGGACGCGAAAAAGGAAATCTTTGCCCTGCGCATCGACGACAACGGGATCTACGACCTGATCACACGCCAGCTCGTCGCCTAAGCTTTCTTCCTGACGATGCCGAGCCTTGCGATCACCTCCGGCGGAATGCCGTAGCGGCGGATCGCGTCCTTCTGGCTGCGCAGGCCGCACATTTCGCGCTGGATGAAGAAGGCCCAGACCTTGTCGGCCGCGTCATTGAGCAGGTCTTCGCGCTCCGTCTCGCTACACCCGGCAGCAAGACGCTCCGAGAGCAGCGCGATCGCCTTCTCGACCTTCAGCCCGTGCCGGCCAAGCGAATCCGCCCGCTCCGACATCAGTTCGTATTCGAGGATATTGAGCCCCGTCTCCTTGGTGAAGGAGGGGGCGAGCGCCTGCGGCGGGCGTACCGTCATCTTTCGTCTCCGTCAGGACCTCAAGATGGCGTGGCAAAGCCCGGACGACAAGAGCCTCACACCGCGCGGGCGCGCACCTCTTCGAAATGCCAGTCTACCAGCAGCTTGCCGTCGCGCCAGACAGGCTGCAGCAGGTTGCGGCGACCGGCGAGCTGGTCGACGCGTGCACCTTCCAGGCCGATATAGCCCTCGACCACTGCCTGGCGGCCGGCCTTGGAAGCCTTCAGGTTCATCGTCGCCGGACGCTTATAGACATCGTGCCAAGCACCGGCGGAATCCTGCCTTGCATTGGCCTTCATGGCGAAGGAATATGTATCGCGGTTGACGCGCTGGAGCAGGCCCGCGCCCATGCCGAAGGCGATGTTCTCCGCCGAGAAGCCGAAGGCCTCCAGCCGGCCGAGAATGAGGCCGATATCGGCGGGCGAGATGCCGTCGCCCTGGATGACGCGCACGCTGTTGTCGAGCACCTTGTAGCCCTTGCCGTTCAGATGCGTGCCGAAGGCATAGGCGAGCTGGCGCAGCACCTGTACCGGGGTTTCGACCGGATCGCCGCTGTCGGGCCGCACGACAAGCGTGCCGCCGGCCGCCTGTACGCGGTCCTTCAATTGCTTGCCCCAGATTTCCGAGACGGCATTGTTGATGTCGTAGCTGTCGGAGACGACGGCATAGAGGCCCTTACCGCCGAACTTGTCGATCATGTTGCCATAGGCCTCGGCCTCATGCTCCTGGCCCCAGGAGGTCATGGTCGAGTGTTCGGAGGCGGGAATGGAATAGCCGGCCATGTCGGCGCCATAATAGCGGCGGGCATAGAGCACGGCACTCACCGTATCCGTGCCCATGAAATTGACGAGATGCGCCGCGCCGCCGATGCCGGCCTGCTCGAGGCTGGTCGTTCCGCGCGCACCGAAATCGTGCAGGCGGAAGGGCAGGACGCTTGCCGGATCGTCACAGGTCTTCTCCAGGAACGGCTGGATGATCTGTTTCACCTTGCGCGAATTGGAGGCGACCGTGCTCGGATACCAGATGGCGCGCAGGAAGGCCGTCTCGATATAGGAGGTCAGCCAGTAGCAGGCCGGATCCGTATTCACGACCTGCGCCACCGGTACGCCGCGGCGCACCAGCGTACCCTCCGGCAGCGCCTCGATAAGGAGCGGCAGGTAGCCGCCGTGTTTGTTGACGATATGCGTCCAACCCTCGCGGTTGAACGGCAGGCCATGCGCCGTGACGATGGCTTCCGCCTCATCGACATCCTGCATCGTCACCGGTTTCGACAAATATTCCTTGAGGAACATCTGCAGGCCGAAGAACAGCACTTCCGCATGGTCCGAATGGCCGCGCGCCTCGACATAGGACGAGATGGCGTGCGTTTCCGGCGGATATTGCAGGTAATGGCTGAACTTGTAGCTGTCGGTGTTGAGGACGAGGTTGGTGAGGTTCATTGAAAAGTCTCCGCCGCATCCGCGGCCCGCTTCACCGGCGGCCAACAGTGCTGGCAAGATTTACTTGAGCTGAGCATAAGGGGCAAGGGCCGTCGAGCGGGACAACACGGGAGGATTTGCTGCAGCTGCGAAGGCTCTTTCGTCCGTTAGGAATTCGTTAACCATAAAATGGCAAATTTAGAAGCCAGAAGTTGTTCGGAGTCCCGGGAACACCCGTCCGGCACAGTCAAGCGGTTCAGTTTACCCGTCGCCTCCGCGTAAGAAGCCTGGTTCGTCCGGGCCGAAGCATCCCCTCGCAGCGTCGCGCATGATGCGCCATCCGACGAACGATGGAACATTGGCAAGACCTTGCGGATGCGGCGCATCGGCAAGGCGGCGAACAGGAGGCAGGCATGCTGCCGCGCGTGGCACCGACGACCGGGACGGCCCAACCCACCCCTGCCCTCGCGGCCGGGGCCTCGGTCGATGCCGCCGCCAAGCCCCCGCTTTCCGCAGCCGCCCTTGCCAATCTGCGCGCCGAAGTCGTGCTGCGCCTCATCGAGACGCTGCTGAAGCACATGCCGCACAGCGGCGAGCCGAGCCCCAACCGCGACCTGCTCGAGACATTGCTGACCGTCCTGAAGACCCTGCCTGGCCGGGACGGCGAAAGCGGCCGCAAGCTCGCCGACCTCATCGCCAAGCTGCCGCCCGAAATGCGTCCGGCCGTGGAAAAGCTGATCAGCACCGTCCTCTCTGCCGTGCCGACGCGCACGCTCGTGGAGATCGTGCGCAATCCGAACGGCCCGGAGGCGCAGAAACTCGCCACCCTGCTGGCCACGAGCCTGATAGCCGAAGACAACCACGCGACCGAGGGCCACACCGCCGGTACGCAGAAGCCTGCTGCGCTTACGGCGCAGCAACTTGCCGTCATCGGCCGCCACAGCCTGCAACAGGCCGCCCAGATGGCGCAGCTGCTCAGCGGCGATGCCCGCACCCTGCAGGTCATGCTGAAACGCGTCTTCGATTTCGACGGCGGCAGCAAGCCGCGCGCCGTGACCGGCCAGCCGGCGGAAGCGCCTGTAACCGCGGGAAAGGCCGAGAAAGCGGCAACGCTTCCAAAAGCCGAAATCGCGGTGAAAACGGAAACGTCGGTGACCACGGCAAGGGTGGAAACGGCCGGCAAGGCTGAAACGCGCGCAACGACGACAGCGCGGAGCGAGCTTGCCGGCACCGTGCGGCAGCCGAACGAGACTCCCGTCGTTCAGCGGACGCCCGAGGCACGCCCGGTCGTGACCGCGCCTGCCCCAGTGCTTGCGGACGACCGCCCGATGGTGGAAGCGCTCGATATCGCCAAGCCTCAACAGGCCGATGCGCAGGAGCCTGAGGACGGCACGCCCGCAACGGTCAAACGCGAAGAACCCTCGCTTCGGCAGCCGCTCGCCAACACCGCCGGCCAGGCCCTGGCGCGCAGCGTGCTGCAAGCCGTGGCCCGCGACCTGCCGCCTGCCCTTCTGACGGAAGCGGTCATTCATCTCGTCGAAAACCTCTCGCCCGAGGAGGCGACGTTCCTGCGCACGCTTCTCGAACGTCCGCTCGATTTCGTCCTGCCGCCGGACATCGACTTGAAAGGGACCAGGCTCCCACCTGTCGTCGAACAGGAGGCGGAGGCCGTCGCAGCTGCCGAACAGGATGTGGAAACCGCGAGCGCCGACGTGCCGGAGGAAACGGCGCGCCTTCGGCCCGATCCGACGCAAACGGCATCTGTCCTGGCACGGCCGGCACCTGTTCTCGCCGAGGAGGCTCGCCCCGCCCAGCGCCTTGCGGAAAACGGCGCTGCCCAGGCACAAGCCGCCGTCCAGCCCGATCTTGCGTTGCCGACCGTGGTCGCCCGCGAGGGAATTCCGCTCGCCTTCGTGCCTTATCTGCCGGCCGAGGACGATCTTGAATGGTCGGAAGCCCAGGAAGCGGAACAGGATGAGGCCACCGATGAAGACGGCACTGCCGGCGAACAGGGTGGCGGAGAGGAAAATTCCCAAGATACGGCTGAAGATGGCGGCGAACCGGAAACACCCGATATGGCCCGCCGGCGCGAAAAGACGGCCGAGATGGTCGGCGTCATCGAACCCGGCCTCGTCTTCTACCAGAAGCTCGGCGACTACTGGACCTAGGCAACAACATCCCCGAAGCGAAAAAGCCCGCGGAGATCACTCTCCGCGGGCTCTTCATTTCGTAAGCCAAGGCTTACTCGGCGTTGCCGCGGTTCTTCAGAGCCGCGCCGAGGATGTCGCCGAGCGAAGCGCCCGAGTCGGACGAACCGAACTGTGCGACGGCTTCCTTCTCTTCAGCGATTTCCAGAGCCTTGATCGAAAGCTGGATCTTGCGATCCTTCTTCGAGAAGCTGAGGACGCGGGCGTCGACGGTCTGGCCGACCGAGAAACGCTCCGGACGCTGTTCGTCACGGTCGCGCGACAGGTCGCCGCGGCGGATGAACGAGGTGAGGTCTTCGTGGTTGACGAGCTTCACTTCGATGCCGCCATCGTTGATCGCAATGACTTCAGCCGAAACGACGGCGTTCTTGCGCAGGTCGCCGGACGTGGCGGCATCGCCGACCGAGTCCTTGCCGAGCTGCTTGATGCCGAGCGAGATGCGCTCCTTGTCGACGTCCACATCCAGAACGACAGCCTTGACGACGTCGCCCTTGTTGAACTCTTCGATGACCTGCTCGCCCGGACGGTTCCAGTCGAGGTCCGACAGGTGCACCATGCCGTCCACGTCGCCGTCGAGGCCGATGAACAGACCGAATTCGGTCTTGTTCTTGACTTCGCCTTCGACTTCCGTGCCAGCCGGGTGGCTGTGCGCGAAGGCCTGCCACGGGTTCTCGAGGGTCTGCTTGAGACCGAGCGAGATGCGGCGCTTCGTCGGATCGACTTCGAGAACGACCACGTCGACTTCCTGGCTCGTGGACAGGATCTTGCCGGGGTGAACGTTCTTCTTGGTCCAGGACATTTCGGAGATGTGGATCAGGCCTTCGATGCCCGGCTCCAGCTCGACGAACGCACCGTAGTCGGTGATGTTCGTGACCGTACCGGAAATCTTCTTGCCGGTCGGGTACTTGGTGCCGATGCCATCCCACGGATCCGACTCGAGCTGCTTCATGCCGAGCGAGATGCGGTGGGTTTCCTGGTTGATGCGGATGATCTGAACCTTGACCTGCTGGCCAATGGACAGGATCTCCGACGGATGGTTGACGCGGCGCCAGGCCATGTCGGTGACGTGCAGCAGGCCGTCGATGCCGCCGAGGTCAACAAACGCACCGTAATCGGTGATGTTCTTGACGACGCCGTCAACAACCTGGCCTTCTTCGAGGTTCTGAACGATTTCAGAACGCTGCTCGGCGCGCGACTCTTCGAGAACCGTACGACGCGAGACAACGATGTTGCCGCGACGCTTGTCCATCTTGAGGATTTCGAAGGGCTGCGGGTTGTGCATGAGCGGGGTGACGTCGCGGATCGGACGGATGTCGACCTGCGAACGCGGCAGGAAGGCAACGGCGCCGTCGAGATCGACGGTGAAGCCACCCTTGACCTGGTTGAAGATGACGCCTTCGACGCGCTCGCCGGCTTCGAACTTGACTTCGAGCTTGGCCCAGCTCTCTTCGCGGCGAGCCTTTTCGCGCGACAGAACAGCTTCGCCCAGCGCGTTTTCGATGCGCTCGACGTAAACTTCGACTTCGTCACCGACCTTCAGCGTGCCGTCCTTGGACTTGGCACCGAATTCCTTGAGCGGTACGCGACCTTCGACCTTGAGGCCGACGTCGACGATGGCGACGTCCTTCTCGATGGCCGTAACGATGCCCTTGGCGACATAGCCTTCGGCGAGATCGTTAGACGCGAAGGATTCCTGCAGAAGGGCTGCGAAATCTTCGCGCGTGGGGTTTGCTTGAGACATTAAAACTCCTGATGTGCCAAAAGGCACGGGCGCCGGGGGTTAGCGTTGATGAGGAACAAAACGATGCCCGCTGCCTTGAAAGGCAGCAAATCCGGCGCGGGGGGCAGGCCTTGCTCTTTATGCTTGCGCGATCCTGAACGGAAAACCGCTTTCACACTTTTCCTAGAATTGCTGGTGCTTAAATGCAGCGTCGACGATCGACCGTGCCGCAGAAAACGCCGCCTCTATACTCATTTCCGATGTATCAAGCAAGTGCGCATCGTCCGCGGGCTTCAAAGGACTGTCTGCGCGGCCCATATCGCGCTCGTCGCGACGGCGGATATCGTCGAGGATCGTCTCATAATCGGCCACCCCGCCGCCGGCGAGGATCTCGTCATGGCGGCGCCTGGCGCGCACCTCCGGCGAGGCGGTGACGTAGAGCTTCACCGGCGCATCCGGGCAGACGACCGTGCCGATATCGCGGCCGTCCAGCACCGTTCCCGGCTCGCGCGCTGCAAAGGTGCGCTGCGCCTCGACCAGCGCCCGCCGCACCGAGGGCATCACCGCGATCTTCGAGGCCGCTTCACCGATGGCATGGGCTGACAGGACCGAACGGTCGAGCCCGGCGAGATCGAGATTGCGCGCGACATCGGCGGCAACCGCCTCGTCGTCGAGCGGCAGGCCACGGTCCAGCAAAGCCTTCGCGGTCGCGCGGTATGTCAGCCCGGTATCGAGATGATGAAAGCCATAGACCTCGGCGATCCGGCGCGAGAGCGTCCCTTTGCCGGCAGCTGCGGGACCGTCGATGGCGATCGTTTTCATGGCGTATCCGTGTGCGTCACAGGCTCGTCATCAAGCGTTAGCGGAAGAAGGGGGGCGATGCCAAGCGCTTTACGCCTCGAGCTCGATCTTCGCGCCCAGTCCCGCCATCAGGTCCATGAACTCCGGGAAGCTCGTGGCGATCATCGTCGCGTCGTCCACCGTCACGGGGTTTTCCGAGACGAGGCCCATGACGAGGAAACTCATGGCGATGCGGTGGTCGAGGTGGGTTGCGACGGCCGCACCCGAGGTATTGCCGAGACCTTTACCATCCGGACGGCCGCGCACGATGAGCGAGGTTTCGCCCTCGTCGCAATCCACGCCGTTGAGCTTGAGGCCGTTGGCGACGGCCGAGAGGCGGTCGCTTTCCTTGACGCGGAGTTCTTCCAGGCCGTTCATCACGGTCGCGCCTTCAGCAAAAGCGGCCGCGACGGCGAGAACCGGGTATTCGTCGATCATCGACGGGGCGCGGTCTTCCGGCACCGTCACGCCCTTGAGCGTGGAGGAGCGGACGCGCAGGTCCGCCACGTCCTCGCCGCCGGCAAGGCGGGGACTGATGACTTCGATATCGGCGCCCATCTCCTGCAGTGTCAGGATCAGGCCGGTTCGGGTCGGGTTCATCAGCACGTTGAGGATGGTGACGTCGGAGCCCGGAACGAGCAGGGCGGCCACCAGCGGGAAGGCCGTCGAGGACGGGTCACCCGGAACGTCGATGACCTGGCCGGTGAGCTTGCCGCGGCCTTCCAGCCGGATCGTGCGCACGCCATCGGCATCCGTCTCGACGGTGAGGTTCGCGCCAAAGCCCTGCAGCATCTTTTCGGTATGGTCGCGCGTCATGATCGGCTCGATGACCGTCGTGATGCCGGGCGTGTTGAGGCCGGCAAGCAGCACGGCGGACTTCACCTGCGCGGAGGCCATCGGCACGCGATAGGTGATCGGCGTCGGCGTCTTCGGACCACGCAAGGTGACGGGAAGACGGTCGCCGTCCTCCGACTTCACCTGCACGCCCATTTCACGCAGCGGGTTCAGCACGCGGCCCATCGGGCGCTTGGTGAGCGAAGCGTCGCCGATGAACGTGCTGTCGAAATCATAGACGCCGACGAGGCCCATGGTCAGGCGGCAGCCGGTGCCGGCATTGCCGAAGTCGAGCGGCGCCTCAGGGGCCAGAAGGCCGCCATTGCCGACGCCGTTGATGATCCAGGTATCGCCTTCCTTGCGGATCTTGGCGCCCATGGCCTGCATGGCCTTGCCGGTATTGATGACGTCCTCGCCTTCCAGCAGGCCGGTGATGCGGGTCTCGCCGCTGGCCAGGCCGCCGAACATGAAGGAACGGTGGGAGATCGACTTGTCGCCGGGAATGCGGACGGTTCCGGTGAGACCGGAGGATTTGCGGGCGGTTGCGGGCCGGGCATTGGCGCCGTGCGACATGGGCGTCTTCCTTGATCGACAGTGGCTTCCCGGAAGAAGTGCCGGGGAGAACGCGGGCTAGCTATCACAAACGATTTAAACCGTCATCCTCCTGCCGAAAAACATTCGGCTCGCAACGCAGGCCGGCTTTCCCCGGAGTCAGCTCCAAAGTTAGGCTTTGACAGGATTGCGCAAGACGATTAAGGGGACCGGCTAATCAATTTACCGTTCAACGCGCCGGACAACCGGCCCCGCCGGAAACATTCGGCACTCAGAAGGCTTTGACTGTGGCAAAAGCGGAACTCGGAACCAAACGCATCGACCCGGAAACGGGCAAGAAGTTCTACGACCTCAATCGCGACCCGATCGTTTCCCCCTATACCGGCAAGTCCTATCCGCTGTCCTTCTTCGAAGAGACCTCTGCGGCTGCGGTTCTTGAGAAGGAAGAGGACGAAGACACCAACGAAGTCGATACCGAGAACACCGAAGTCGAACTCGTTTCGCTCGAGGATGCCGACGACGATGCAGCTGGCGGCGACGACCTGCCTGATCTCGGCGACGACGATGTCGAAATCGATGGCGACGACGACGACACCTTCCTGGAGCAGGAAGAGGACGACGATGACGATATGACCGGCATCATCGGCGTCGGCGGCGACGACGACGAAGCGTAAGATTTTGATTTACCGGCCGGTTTTAAAAAAAATCGGCCGGTTTTCATTTTTCGGCTTGCCATCCTTCCAGACGGGAAGTAATAAGCCGCCACACCGAACGGCAGCGCCGCTTCGGTTCCCGGAAACCGGCTCTGCCGGACCCGTTATGGGGCTATAGCTCAGCTGGGAGAGCGCTTGCATGGCATGCAAGAGGTCAGCGGTTCGATCCCGCTTAGCTCCACCAAACCTTTCCTAAGATAGATATGCGCACACAGCACTTCAGCGGCGTTTTCGCCTTCAAGGCTGTTCGCGCATGCCCGGCGTTGCCTCGCGTTGATCGGCGTCTTCCAAATCGGTCTTCACGATAAACGTGTCATTGTGCTGGCGCGCGGCCTCGCGCAAGGCGGCGAGATTGGGCACGTCGTCGCCTTCGATTTCGCCCGTACCGCCCTGGTCGATTTCCCGTTCTGCCTGATACCAGTGGTCATCCGGATTGCCGTCCGGCTGCCCCTGCTGTTGCCAAAGTTCGTGCGCGCGCTTGCGGATTTTTTCTTCACGGTCGTCGGTCATGACAGGCTCCCTTCATGTTGCGATGAAAAACGGCCGGCGGGGCAGGATGTTCCTTCGGCAGGCATTGCGCGGAACGAGTTTTCTTGCGTCTTTCACAAGGCGCGAATAAGCATGATCCGCCAAGCGTCTAGGGACCGACGCCAGCTTTGCGGGGGATATCATGAGCTTTACGGAAACGACGACCACTTCCTGGTTTTCCAGGCTGAAGGGGGCGCTGATCAAGATCGTGGTCGGCTTCATCCTTCTGATCGCCTGCATCTGGCTTCTCTTCTGGAACGAGGGCCGCTCGGTCAAAACCTATCGGTCCCTCGTCGAGGGCGCCGGCCTTGTCGTTTCGGTCGACAACGGCAGCGTCGATCCGGCGAATGAGGGCAAGCTTGTGCACATTTCTGGGCCGGTCAAGCCGGTCGGCGTGCCCGAAGACGATCAGCTCGGCATTTCGGCCGAGGGTGCCGTCGGCCTCGACCGCGTGGTCGAGATGTACCAGTGGGTCGAGGACTCGAAGTCGGAGACGCGCAAGCAGCTCGGCGGCAGCGAGGAAACCGTCACCACCTATTCCTACCGCAAGGAATGGAACCACCGCGAAATCAGCTCTGGCAGCTTCCGCCAGCCGGGCCATGACAATCCGCAGAAGCCGATCGACGATGAAAGCTTTGCAGTCGATTCGGTAAGCATCGGCGCGTTCAGCGTCGATGGTCGCACGGCCGCCAATCTTGGCGACGACAGACCGATCCCGCTGACGGCCCTCGACGCCACCCGCGTCGGCGAGGCCGCGACGCTCGGCAAGCCGGTTTCGGCCCTTGGCGGCCAGGCCGTCTTCTCCTTCGATCCGCAGAACCCGCAGATCGGCGATATCAGGATTTCGTTCAAGCGCTCGGACCTGTCCGAGGCAAGCTTCGTCGGCGCGCAACGCGGCACGCGGCTTACGCCCTACAAGACGACCAACGGGCGCGAGCTTCTGTTGAGCGAGGCGGGTATCCACGATGCGACGGCGATGTTCGAGACTGCGCAAAGCGAGAACACCATCATCACCTGGCTCGTGCGCGTCGGCGGGCTCGTCGGCATCTTCATCGGCTTCGCCTTCATCTTCTCGATCCTTGGGGTGATCGGCGACGTCGTGCCGTTCATCGGCTCCATCGTCAATTTCGGCACGTCCATGATCGCGCTGGTCCTGACGCTGCTGATCGGCCCGGCGGTGATCGCCATCGCCTGGATCGCCTACCGCCCGTTCGTCGCCATCGCGGTTCTGGTGATCGGCGTTGCGCTGGCGGCCGGCATCCTTTACCTGCGCAAGGGCAAGACAGCTTCCGCGCCGGTCACCACCGGAGCTCTGGGTAGGCAATAGCAAGCAACAGGAATGGGCGACGCGTGACTTTCTACATTTCGAAGATCTTCTGGCTCGTCGCCCAACCGCTCTCCCTTGCCTTCCTGCTTCTGCTCATCGGCCTCTTCGCTGGCCTGTTGAAATGGAGCCGCATTCGGACATGGGCGAGCATTACCGCCGCTCTCGTCCTTTTCGTAACGCTCTTCACCTCGACCGGCGCCGTGCTGCTGCAACAGCTGGAGAACCGTTTTGCCCGCGCCGATCTGCCCCCGCACGGGCTAGCTTGCATCATCACGCTTGGCGGCGGCTTCGAATCGGAGATCGTGAACGCGCGCGGCGGGTTCGAGATGACGCAGGCGGGTGACCGCTTTGTCGAAACGCTCCGGCTGGCACGGGACTTCCCGGCGGCGCGCATTCTCGTTTCCGGCGGTGACGGGTCACTGAGCGGCGCCTATGAGGGTGACGCCGTCATCGCCGAGCGCTTCTTCTCCGCCTTCGGCATTTCCGCAGACCGGCTGATCCGCGAGACGCAGTCGCGCGATACTTTCGAGAATGCCGCCAATACGGAAACGCTGTTGGCATCGAACGGGTTGGAAAACTGCCTGCTGGTGACTTCGGCCTTCCATATGCCGCGTTCGATGGGCCTTTTCCGCAAGCGCGGCCTAACCGTCCTGCCCTGGCCGACGGATTACCGCACGACGGGCACGGCGAGCCTTGGGCTCGATTTCACGCAGCCTTCCGCCAACAGTCAGCTGATGACGACGGCGGTTCGGGAGTGGACGGGCCTGCTGTTCTATTATGTCGCGGGGCGCACGCCGTCGCTCGTCCCGCAATAGCCGGTTATTTCTTGGAAATCGTCTCGAAATCGGCGCCGCGCACGCGCACCGTCATCGTGCAATATTCGCTATCGTCGCGTCCGCAGCTTGCGGCATTGGCCTTGAGCTCGAACACCATGTTGCCGAAGCGCTTCTTCATCGTATAGCCGTAGAGATCGGCATTGGCGGCGAGAAAATAGCCGCCTTCCGCAACATGGATGTAGAACTGGTGCGGGCAGCCGACATCGCCGCAGAGGCCGCCGGGCACACCGTCGCAATTGACGGCACCGAGATTGAAGATCGCGTCAACCAGCGTGTCGTTGTTGAAATCGATGTTGTCGGCAAAGTCATCGCCATAGATCGGCGACTTGCAGCGCTTGGCCACCTCGGCTTGCACCGTCGCCAGCGGATCCTGCACGATTTCGGCTGCGCGGGCCGGCGTGCCGGCCGAAAGCAGCGCGATGGAGAGGAGTGCGAGGATTCTCATGCGGATGGCCATCTCTCAAACCTTTCCATGGCAGGCGATTCGGTCATTATGCGCTCGGGAGCGCGCAACTTGATTCTGTCGCGCGCGACTTTACCGTTGCCAAGCTGTCGCGAGGCTTGGCCGGAGGGGAGAGACGCGTGACGATCCTGGAACTGCTCGATTATACCGGTGTTGCGGTCTTTGCCGCCACCGGCGCGCTTTCGGCCTCGCGCAAACAGCTCGACATCATCGGCTTCCTGTTCCTGGCGGCCGCTACCGGCATCGGCGGCGGCACGTTCCGCGATGTGATCCTCGGGGCCACACCGGTTTTCTGGGTCGTCAACCCGACCTATCTCATCGTCTGCGTTGCCGTCGCCCTCCTCGTTTTCGTGCTCGCACACCGCATCGAGTCACGCTACCGCCTGCTGCTCTGGCTCGACGCCATGGGCGTGTCGGCCTATTGCGTGATGGGCGCGGCCAAGGGTTATGCCGCGACGAACTCGCCGACGGTCGCCATCACCACCGGCGTGCTGACCGCGAGCTTCGGCGGCATCATACGGGACCTTCTGGCGAATGAACCATCCGTGCTGCTGCGGCCGGAGGTCTATGTGACGGCGGCGCTGATCGGCGCGGCCGGTTTTACCGCCGCGACGGTCGCCGGCGCACCGCTTTGGCTCGCCTCGGCCATCGGCATGGCCGCAGCCTTCGCCGTGCGCGGCGGCGCGCTGCGCTTCGGCTGGCGTTTCCCGATCTACCGGCCCCGGCCGGGGCGGCATCCCGACGATGTGATGTGAAAGATCTCAGTCCTTCCTGCAGGGACGCAGGCGGATGATCACGTCGACATTGGCGATTTCCATGCCTTCCGGCGGCTCCGGCAGGTTGCCGATCGCAATGTTGCTGACGGGAATGTCGAGGACACGGTTCTCGCCCTCGATGAAGAAATGATGGTGGTCCGAGATATTCGTGTCGAAATAAGTCTTCGAGCTTTCGACGGCCAGCACGCGGATCAGGCCCGCCTCGGTGAACTGGTGCAGCGTGTTGTAGACGGTGGCAAGCGACACCGGCACGCCGGCCGTCACGGCCTCTTCATGCAGCTCCTCGACGGTCAGGTGACGGTCGCCTTTTGCGAAAAGCAGGTCGGCGAGTGCCACGCGCTGGCGCGTCGGGCGCAGGCCGGAATGGCGCAGGCGCGTTTCAATGGGCATCTCGTGTGCATGCGTCATGGGCGACGGGTCCGCTTGGCTAGCCTTGAATAACAATCTTGAACTTTCGATATAACTTTAGCGGAAGCGGGATTCAATAGGAATGCGGCATCCGCAAGGCGCGCAACATGCGGAAAAACCGGGGCCTTTGCTTCGGCTCCGCCACTTTGCACTGGCTGTCACCGCCGGCATCATGTATGCGGACAGCGGAATAGACGTCTCATCCGGAAAGGATGAGGCAGAAAAAACGAGGCGGCCGGGATGCTTCAAATCGCATCCGTCCTCCGCTAAATCTAACGCTGAACAAGCGTGAACACGACCGGGGATGAAACATTCAGATGACGACCAGGCAATCCAGCTACAACTATGAGGAAATTCTGTCCTGCGGCCGCGGCGAGCTTTTCGGCCCCGGCAATGCGCAGCTTCCTCTGCCGCCGATGCTCATGGTCCACCGCATCACCGACATTTCCGAAACCGGCGGCGCCTTCGACAAGGGCTATATCCGCGCCGAGTACGACGTGAAGCCCGACGACTGGTACTTCCCCTGCCATTTCCAGGGCAACCCGATCATGCCGGGCTGCCTCGGCCTTGACGGCATGTGGCAGCTCACCGGCTTCTTCCTCGGCTGGCTCGGCGAGCCCGGCCGCGGCATGGCGCTCTCCACCGGCGAAGTGAAGTTCAAGGGCATGGTCCGTCCCGACACCAAGCTTCTCGAATACGGCATCGACTTCAAGCGCGTCATGCGCGGCCGCCTCGTGCTCGGCACGGCGGACGGCTGGCTGAAGGCCGATGGCGACACCATCTACCAGGCGACCGACCTGCGCGTCGGCCTGTCGAAGGACAAAGACGCTTAAGGAGGCGTTCGCCGTAAAAAGCCGGAGGGCGGCGCCTCAGCCGTTCCCACAACAGGACGTTCTAAAAAAGGGCAGGAATATGAGACGGGTAGTTGTCACGGGTCTGGGGATCGTATCCTCCATCGGGAACAACGCGGACGAAGTGACGGCGTCGCTGCGCGACGCGCGCTCCGGCATCAGCTTCAGCCAGGATTTCGCCGACCACGGCTTCAAGTGCCAGGTCTGGGGTTCGCCCAATATCGACACGACCGACCTCGTCGACCGCCGCGCGGCCCGCTTCCTCTCGCAGGGCGGCTCGTGGAACCATGTTGCCATGAAGCAGGCGATCGCCGATTCCGGCCTGGAAGAGTCCGATTACGCTGCCAACGAGCGTACCGGCATCATCATGGGTTCGGGCGGTCCCTCCACCCGCACGCTGATCGAAGCGGCCGAAATCACGCTCAAGAACAACTCGCCCAAGCGCATCGGTCCGTTCGCCGTGCCGAAGGCCATGTCCTCGACGGCATCGGCCACGCTCGCCACCTGGTTCAAGATCCACGGCGTCAACTACTCGATCTCCTCGGCGTGCTCGACCTCGGCGCACTGCATCGGCAATGCCGCAGAGATGATCCAGTGGGGCAAGCAGGACATCATGTTCGCCGGCGGACACGAGGACCTCGACTGGACCATGTCGAACCTGTTCGACGCCATGGGCGCCATGTCCTCCAAATACAACGACACGCCGTCCACCGCCTCGCGCGCCTATGACGTCAGCCGCGACGGCTTCGTCATCGCCGGCGGCGCCGGCGTTCTGGTTCTTGAAGAGCTGGAACATGCCAAGGCCCGCGGCGCGAAGATTTATGCGGAAATCGTCGGCTACGGCGCGACCTCCGACGGCTACGACATGGTCGCCCCCTCGGGCGAAGGCGCGATCCGCTGCATGCGCCAGGCGCTTGCCACCGTGAAGGGCGATGTCGATTACATCAACACGCACGGCACCTCGACGCCCGTCGGCGATTCGAAGGAAATCGGCGCGATCCGCGAAGTCTTCGGCGACAAGATCCCGCACATCCAGTCGACCAAGTCGCTGACCGGCCACTCGCTGGGTGCCGCCGGCGTGCAGGAATCGATCTACGGCCTGCTGATGATGCAGGCCGGCTTCATCGGCGAAAGCGCCCATATCACCGAGCTGGATCCGGAATTCGACGGCGTGCCGATCGTGCGCAAGCGCATCGACAATGCCAAGATCGACACGGTTCTCTCGAACTCCTTCGGCTTCGGCGGCACGAACGCCACGCTGGTCTTCCAGCGCCACAACGGATGACTGGCATGACGGGGATCATGAACGGCAAGCGCGGCCTCATCATGGGGGTCGCGAACAATCACTCCATCGCCTGGGGCATCGCGCAGAAGCTCGCCGGTGCGGGCGCGGAACTCGCCTTCACCTACCAGGGCGAAGCGCTCGGCAAGCGCGTGAAGCCGCTTGCCGCCGAGCTCGGCTCCGACTTCGTCATTCCCTGCGATGTCGAGGACATCGCTTCGGTGGATGCGACGATCGACGCGATCAGGGAAAAGTGGGGCAAGCTCGACTTCGTCGTGCACGCCATCGGCTTCTCCGACAAGAACGAGCTGAAGGGCCTCTATGCCGACACCTCGCGCGACAACTTTTCGCGCACCATGGTGATCTCGTGCTTCTCGTTCACGGAAATCGCGAAGCGCGCCGCGGACTTGATGACCGACGGCGGCGCGATGCTGACGCTGACCTATGGCGGCTCCACGCGCCTGATGCCGAACTACAACGTCATGGGCGTTGCCAAGGCGGCCCTCGAAGCTTCCGTACGCTACCTTGCCGGCGATTACGGCCCGCAGGGCATCCGCGTCAACGCGATCTCGGCCGGCCCGATCCGCACGCTCGCCGGCGCCGGCATCTCGGACGCCCGCGCCATGCTGTCCTGGCAGCAGAAGAACGCGCCGCTGCGCCGCA
This sequence comes from Shinella sp. M31, assembly GCF_049199205.1. Classification (NCBI taxonomy): domain Bacteria; kingdom Pseudomonadati; phylum Pseudomonadota; class Alphaproteobacteria; order Hyphomicrobiales; family Rhizobiaceae; genus Shinella; species Shinella sp. M31. Next base: position 19,676 of record NZ_JBLZPH010000121.1, read on the forward strand.
CCGTCACCATCGAGGATGTCGGCAATTCGGCGCTCTACCTGCTCTCCGACATGTCGAGCGGCGTCACCGGCGAGATCCACTATGTGGACTCCGGCTACAACATCACCTCCATGCCGACGCTGGAGCGACTGGCCAAGGCCGACAGCGAGTAACAAGAGGCGGCGCGGCGCTTTCGAACGTCGCGCCGTTTCTCTACGAGCGCACCATCAGCACCACGACGAGCAGGATCAGCGCCGCCAGAATGGCGAAGAATACGATCCTCACGCGGCTGTTCATTTCCAGCGGCTTGCCATCAGCGCCGCGCCTCAGGAAGGCGAGCGGCACCTCGGAGGTCGGCGTATGCCCCTCCCCCTGCTTCACATCTTTTGCGATAACATCCGCCACATCTTCCGTGATCGGCGGTCTGGCAGGTCCAAAAGCCATTACGGGTCTCCTGAACGGGAACGGTCCGGCGATGGTGGACCCGTTTCGGGAAAATGGCAATCGGCTGCGGCAATCGGCGTCAGCGCTGGCTGACGCCTGTGAAATCCCTGGGCTTCAGCGCCTGCCGAAGAGCACCTTGAAGCGGGCGTTGCGGCAGATTTCGCCGCTTTCCTTGAACGCTTCCTTCAGCACCGGCTCGTAGGGCAGGCCGCGGTTGGCGACCATCAGCAGGCGGCCGCCCGATTTCAGCGACTTCGCCGCCATGCGGATCATGCCTGCGCCAAGCGAATGGTCTGCGGCGTGGCCTTCGTGGAAGGGCGGGTTCATGACGATGAGGTCGTAGTGGTCGCGCGGCGTTTCCGCCGTCAGGTCGAACCAGAAGAAGCGCGCCGGAATGTTCGGGCAGTTCTCCGCCATGTTCTCCTTGGCCGCTTCCAGCGCTTCGTAATGCGCTTCGAAGATATCGATGCCCTTCACCTGCGGCGCGCGGCCGCCGAGCATGACCGAAAGATAACCCCAGCCCGCGCCGAAATCGGCGGCGTGACCGTGGAAGTCTTCCGGAATGCGGGTAGCGAGCAATTCGGAGCCCTCGTCGACGCGGTCATGCGAGAACATGCCCGGCGCTGCCGTGAAACGGCCGACGATGCGCACCGGCTTGGCCGCCAGCTTGGCAATCGCATCGGCCGGATCTTCCGGGCGGGCAAACCAGATGGCGAGGCCGTGGTACTTCGGCATGTAATCGCCGGTGAGGCCGAGCTGGTCGAGGCGCTTGCGCATGGACTGCACGCCGTCTTCCTTGCTGCCGGCAACGACGATCAGGCCGCCGGTGCGCACGAGGCGCAGCGCCTCGGCGATGCGGTTCTCGTTCTCGCCCTTGTGCTTGGTCATCAGAATGAGCGCGCCGTCGAAATCCTCGCCCTCGATGGTGGGCTTCACCGGTGCACGAACGGCTTCGAGCCCGCGATAGAGCGCGCGCTGCGGCTGCACGGCCTCAAGCGTCGCGCCAAAGCCTTCCGGCGGGCGCTGGCCGGCTTCCGCTCCGAGAAAGAGGTAACGTTCGCCCTCGCCGGGCATGCCGAGCGTGCCGGCGGCAAAGGGATGGAACAGGGTCTTCAGGGCTTCGCGGGTCATAGCGGGCTTTCGGCGGACGGGACAACGGGTTGGTCAAAGGAAAAAGGGCGCGGAACGTGCCGCTCCGCGCCCCCTTGATACGATACGGTACGATTACTCGGCGGCTTCGCCGTCACCCTTCTTGTCGGCGGCGACTTCCTTGCCGGTCGCCTGGTCGACGACCTTCATGGAGAGGCGAACCTTGCCGCGCTCGTCGAAGCCCATCAGCTTGACCCAGACCTTGTCGCCTTCCTTGACGACGTCAGAGGTCTTGGCAACGCGCTCCTGAGCGAGCTGCGAGATGTGCACGAGGCCGTCGCGCGGGCCGAAGAAGTTGACGAAGGCGCCAAAATCGGCGGTCTTCACGACCGTGCCTTCGTAGATCTGGCCTACTTCCGGCTCCGCGACGATCGAGTGGATCCACTTGCGGGCCGCTTCGATTTCCTTACCGGAGGACGAGGCAATCTTGATCGTGCCGTCGTCTTCGATGTTGATCTTGGCGCCGGTCTTTTCGACGATTTCGCGGATGACCTTGCCGCCCGTGCCGATGACTTCACGGATCTTATCGACCGGGATGTTCATGACTTCGATACGCGGAGCGAATTCGCCGAGCTGCGAGCGGCCTTCGGTGATGGCATTGGCCATTTCGCCGAGGATGTGCTTGCGGCCGCCCTGCGCCTGGCTGAGCGCGACCTTCATGATCTCTTCGGTGATGCCGGCGATCTTGATGTCCATCTGCAGCGAGGTGATGCCGTCGGCGGTGCCGGCGACCTTGAAGTCCATGTCGCCGAGGTGGTCTTCGTCACCGAGGATGTCGGAGAGAACCGCAAAGCGCTCGCCTTCGAGGATCAGGCCCATGGCGATACCGGCAACCGGCTTTGCCAAGGGAACGCCAGCGTCCATCAGTGCGAGCGAGGTGCCGCAGACGGTCGCCATCGAGGACGAGCCGTTCGACTCGGTGATCTCGGAGACGACACGCAGCGTGTAGGGGAACTGCTCGGCGGAAGGCAGCATCGGGCGGATGGCGCGCCAGGCGAGCTTGCCGTGACCGATTTCGCGGCGGCCCGGGGAGCCCATGCGGCCCGTTTCACCGACCGAGTAGGGCGGGAAGTTGTAGTGCAGCAGGAAGCGTTCCTTGTACATGCCGGTCAGGCTGTCGACATACTGCTCGTCTTCGCCGGTGCCGAGCGTGGCAACGACCACAGCCTGGGTTTCACCGCGGGTGAAGAGAGCCGAACCGTGGGTGCGCGGCAGGATACCGACTTCCGAGACGATGGCGCGAACGGTGTCGAGATCGCGGCCGTCGATGCGGCTCTTGGTGTCGAGGATGTTCCAGCGAACGATCTTGGCCTGGAGGTGCTTGAAGACGGCGCCGATGACTTCGGCGGTGTACTTCGGCTCAACGCCTTCCGGGAAGAAGTGTGCCTTAACCTTGGCCTTGACGGCGTCGACGGCAGCGTAGCGATCAGCCTTCTGCGTGATCTTGTAGGCAGCGCGCAGTTCGGCTTCCGCGATGCCGAGCATTTCGGCTTCGAGAGCGGAGTGATCTTCCGGCTGGAAGTCGCGCGGTTCCTTGGCAGCCACTTCGGCGAGCTTGATGATCGCGTCGATGACCGGCTGGAAGCCCTTGTGGCCGAACATGACGGCGCCGAGCATGACGTCTTCGTTCAGTTCCTTGGCTTCGGATTCGACCATCAGCACGGCGTCCTGGGTGCCGGCGACGACGAGGTCGAGAACCGACTCGTCCATCTCGTCGAGATGCGGGTTCAGGACGTACTGGCCATTGATGTAGCCGACGCGCGCACCGCCGACCGGGCCCATGAAGGGCACGCCGGAGATCGTGAGCGCTGCGGAAGCGGCAACCATCGACAGGACGTCGGGATCGTTTTCGAGGTCATGCTGGACGACCGTGACGACAACCTGCGTGTCGTTCTTGTAGCCTTCCGGGAACAGCGGACGGATCGGGCGGTCGATCAGGCGGGAAACCAGCGTTTCCTTTTCCGACGGACGTCCCTCGCGCTTGAAGTAGCCACCTGGGATCTTGCCGGCGGCGTAGGTCTTTTCCTGGTAATTGACGGTCAGCGGGAAGAAATCCTGGCCCGGCTTCGGCGCCTTGGCGGAAACGACGGTGGCGAGAACCACGGTTTCGCCGTAGGTCGCGAGAACCGCGCCGTCAGCCTGACGGGCGATCTTGCCGGTTTCCAGCTTGAGCGGACGGCCCGCCCATTCGATTTCAACCGTATGGGTATCGAACATGTCTTGTCCTTCTTGACGGATACGCGCACCGCCGCCTGACGGCGCAGGTGGTCTATCCGATTTATGACGCATCATGGGCAAGACAACGGGAAGCTTCCAAAGAGTGGCTCGCGTCTCCGGCGGCGCGAGCCTGAAGCGTCCTGCAATCCTGCCCCATGACAGGTCATCGGTTGGTTCCGCAGGGCCGGCGCATCCGGCCTGCTGGAGAATACGTTTCCCGAGGCGGCCTCGACCGGCACTCTCGAAACGGTACGTCGAGGCTTTCGCCCCGGAAATGAAAGCGGCGGGCGCTCGCAAGAACGCCCGCCGAAAGTGCTTAGCGGCGAATACCGAGAGCAGCAATCAGCTTGCTGTAACGGGCATCGTCCTTCTTCTTGAGATAATCAAGAAGCGAGCGGCGGGTGGAAACCATGGTCAGAAGGCCACGACGCGAGTGGTTGTCCTTCTTGTGGTCCTTGAAATGGCCGGTCAGGTTGTTGATGCGCTCGGTCAGGATCGCGACCTGGATTTCCGGAGAACCGGTGTCGCCTTCGACCGTTGCATATTCCTTGATCAGCGCAGCCTTGCGCTCAGCAGTGATCGACATCGTATGTCCTTTCATGAATGGAGAACTAAAGGGTCGCCAAAAGCCGGGATGTCGTCCAGCGATGGCCGTGAAGGCAAGGAGGCCAAGGCCCCGCATTGCTGGCGGTGCCTATAAACCATTCCCTCATGAAAGGGAAGGGCGTTCTAACGCTGCTCCGCAGGCTGGCTGGGAGCGGCCTTCGCCGCGTCACCGGTCTTGGGGCAGACGACATAGGCGCCGAAGATCCAGCCGAGCTGCCGACCGTCCAGCGAGACGAGCAGCCAGCGTTTCGTACCGAGTTTGCGTTCTTCGAGTACGGTGACGCTCATGCCGTTCTGCAACGTCGTCAGGATCATGCCGTTCGGCTCAGCGCGCACGTTGAGCGGCGTCCCCGTGGGGTCGTCGACCAGGCATTTATCGGCAGCGAAAGCAGGCGGCGCGATGAAAAGGCCGGCAAGAACGGCAGCACGCAAAAGAACCGTCATGAAATCATCCTGCAAAGGGAAAATGGGCAAAGGGAAAATGCGGGCATCGTCAATATCCGGCCCCCTGCTGTGCATTCTCGTCGCGCAGGCGGGCGAGCGGGATTGTCACCCGCCATTCGATGCCGTCGTCATGCACGATGAATTCCAGCGTGGCATCGAGCGCCATGCCCAGCATGCGCTCCAGCACCACGCTGCCGAAACCCTTGCGGCTGGCGGCGATGGCCTCGCGGTCGATCGTCGCCTTGCTTTCGCGCCAGACGAGGGCGAGGTTTTCGCCAGAGGCCGCCCAGCTCAGCGAGACGATGCCGTGTTCGTTGGCAAGCGCACCGTATTTCGTGGCGTTGGTCGAAAGCTCGTGCAGCGCCATGCCGAGCGTCTGGGACGCCTGCGGATCGAGCAGCACGGCGGGGCCGGCGATGCGCACCCGCGTGGCGTCATCGGGCGTGAAGGGTTTCAGCTGGTTTTTTGCAAGCTCCACCAGGTTCACGCCATCGGTCGCGTTGGCGATCATCAGGTCCGTCGAACGGGCAAGGCCGGAAACCCGCCTGCGGAAGGTTTCGGCGAACTCCGCGGCATTTTCCGCGCCGGACGCCGACTGGTTCAGCATGGCCTGGATGACGGTGAGCTGGTTCTTCGAGCGGTGTGCAACTTCGCGCATCAGGAAGCGCACCTCGTTTTCCGATTTGGCCCGGGCATCGGCGGCTTCCGACAGCGCACGCGATACGGTCTCCAGCTCGGAAATGGCATAGCGGCGCGCGGCGATCCGTTCGCCATGCCCCAACCGGCGCGCATCGGCGGCGAGCAGGCGCACATCGCGCGACAGAAGACGCGCGATACCGATGGCGCTGACGGCGGCGAGAAGCGCGAAGACCAGGCCGCCGATGGCGAGCCACAGGAACGAGGATACCGCGGGCGCCTGCACGTCGGCGGATTTCGCCCAGGCGATCATGCGCCAGCCGGCAAGCGAGGAAAACTCCGTGACGACCTGATAATCGACGCCGTCCTGGCCCATCGTGCTGACGCCGAGCCGGAGCGCCGGCACCACGCGCAGAAAGAACGGCTTACCGCTTTGCTGCTCGTCATCCGTCGAGGCGATGACCGTACCCCGGCTGTCGAGCACGGCGGCATTCCAGCCGGGAGACAGGATATCCGGATTGACCGCGTGGCGCAGCGCATCGGCGTTCTTCGTCAGCGTCAAGAGCACATGGTCACCGCTCGCAAGCCGCATCGGCTGATAGACGTTGAACACCCATCGCTGCGCGGTCTTGCCGAAGAAAAGATCGGAGACCATGCGCTCGCCGCGCGCCAGCGCCATGCCGGCGGATATCGGATCGGAGGCGTTTTTCAGCGGGGTGCCGTAGGGCACGCGCGTGTTGATGAGCTGGCGCATCGTCTGATCGATGATCAGAAAATTGGTCTCCGTGCCCTCGAGCGTCTTCACCGCCTGTGCATGCAGGGCCGCATAGTCGCCGTTTAGCAGGTTGTCCGACGTCGAGAGGAAATTCAGCGTCGAGAACATGCCGGAAATCTCGCGCTCGACGGCGCGGTTCACGGCAGTCGTCGAGGTGCGCAGCAGCGATTCGAAGATGCGCTCCTGCGCTTCGTTCGTGCGCTTCAGCACGACGATGGAGAAGAGAAAGGCGGGAATGACGATGACGAGGATGAGGCAGACGAGGTAGAAGGCAACCGGGTAATGCATGCGCCGGCGGGCCTCGGCGGGCTTCGCGTCCCCATCCGCAGCAGATACCGATCTGTCGGTCGGCGACATCGTCAACGGCCAGCCCTTTCCACCCTTCTCTCCAGAACGACCGAAACGGCAAGCACCGCCCGGCGCACCCTGAAGCGAACCTCGCCGGCCCATAAAGCCTGTAGCTTGTGGTGAAATCAAGTCGGGGGCCGTTGGTTCCACCCCCCGATTATTAGCCCTGCTGTTAGCCTTGGAACACGCGCTTGGGTCGGAATTCGCCGCCTGATATCTCACCGATCGCCACCAGCTTGCCGCGCGCCGAAGCATAGGCTTCGTCGGCCGAGACCGGCGCATCGCGGCCGCGCACGATGATGGGATTGCCCATACGCAGGCGGTGCGCCTGATCGTCGTTGATGACGATCTGCGGCAGGCTGGACAGCGCTTCGCCGGTATCGATCAAGAATGCGTCGAGGGCCGCAAGCCGCTCGGCCTCGTCCTCGATCTTTTCCAGCGCGACGAGATCGGCGAGCGGCACCATGTCGTCCTCGCCGAAGGGCGCGACGAAGGTGCGGCGCAGTGCGGAGATGTGGCCAAAGCAACCGAGCTGGCGGCCGAAATCGCGGGCCAGCGCACGCACATAGGTGCCCTTGCCGCATTCGACCTCGAACTGCGCGGTATTCTCGTCGGAACCAACAAGGGTCAGCCGGTGGATTTCCACCTCGCGCGACGGGATCTCGACGACCTCGCCTTCGCGAGCCAGATCATAGGCACGCTCACCGGCAATCTTGATCGCCGAGAACTGCGGCGGGATCTGCTGGATGATGCCGGTATAGTCGCCGAGGATCGCCTGGATTTCATCGGCCGTCGGCCGCTTGTCGGCGCTCTCGGTCACCTCGCCCTCGAGGTCGTCGGTCGTGCGCTCCTCACCCCAGGTCACGGAGAATTCGTAGATCTTGCGGCCGTCCATCACATAGGGAACGGTCTTGGTCGCATCGCCCAAAGCGATCGGCAGCATGCCGGAGGCGAGCGGATCGAGCGTGCCGGCATGGCCGGCCTTCTGCGCTTTGAACAGCCACTTGATCTTGGCAACGGCCTCGGTCGAGCCGAAATCGAAGGGCTTATCGAGAATCAGCCAGCCGGAAACCGGCCGGCCCTTGGGTTTGCGGGGTCTGGACATCTTTATCCTGGATTATTTGTCGTCTTCGCCGTCATCGGCGGAGAGATCGCGCAACACTTCCGGCGAGCGCAGGAGTTCGTCGATCTTCTTGTAATTGTCGAAGCTGGTATCGTCGCGGAAGCGGACGTCCGGCATGTATTTCATCTGGCGCAGCTGCGAACCCATGCGGCCGCGAATGAACTTCGCATTGCGGTTCAGCGCCTCGATCACCACGTCGTGGTCCTTCACGCCGAGCGGCGTGACATAGGCCGTCGCGTGCTTCAGATCCGGCGACATGCGCACTTCCGAGATGGAAATGACCGTCTTTTCGATGAGCGGATCGCGCACTTCGCCGCGCTGGAGAACCTGGGTGATCGCCGCGCGCACCTGCTCGCCGACGCGCAGCATGCGTTGCGACGGTGCTGAGGTTGTTGCTCTTACCATGGTCGTCACCTTCAAAAAAATACGAGCGCCGAAACGGTCCGGCGCTCGCACGATATTGGGATCGCCGGACGCTTACAGCGTGCGGGTGATGTGCTCCACGCGGAAGCACTCGATCGTGTCGCCGGCGCGGATGTCTTCGTAGTTCTCGAAGGCCATGCCGCATTCCTGGCCCATCGGCACTTCGGCGACTTCGTCCTTGAAGCGCTTGAGTGTCTTGAGCTTGCCTTCGTGGATGACGACGTTGTCGCGCACGAGGCGGACGCCCGCACCACGCTCGACCTTGCCTTCGATGACGCGGCAACCTGCGACCTTGCCGACCTTCGTGATGTTGAACACCTCGAGGATCTCGGCATTGCCGAGGAAGGTTTCGCGACGTTCCGGCGAAAGCAGGCCCGACATCGCCGCCTTAACGTCATCCACCAGATCGTAGATGATGTTGTAGTAGCGGATTTCGAGACCGGCGCGTTCGGCAGCCGTACGGGCCTGGGCGTTGGCACGAACGTTGAAGCCGATGATGGCGGCGTTCGAGGCTTCGGCCAGCGAGATATCGGACTCGGTGATACCACCGGCACCCGAATGGACGATGCGGGCGCGGACTTCGTCCGTGCCGAGCTTTTCAAGCGCACCGGCAATGGCTTCGATCGAGCCCTGCACGTCGCCCTTGATGAGCAGCGGGAACTCCTTGAGACCGGTGTTCTGCAGCTGGCTCATCATCTGCTCGAGCGAACCGCGCGAACCGGCCTGGCGTGCGACCTGCTTTTCGCGGGCGAGACGCTGGCGGTATTCCGAAATCTCGCGGGCGCGGCTTTCGTTCTCGACGACGGCGAACTTGTCACCGGCGGCCGGGGTGCCCGACAGGCCGAGGATTTCGACCGGCATCGAGGGGGTGGCTTCCTTGACGTGTTCGCCCTTGTCGTTGACGAGCGCGCGCACACGGCCCCACTGGTCGCCGGCCACGATGATCTGGCCGGGCTTCAGCGTGCCCGTCTGTACGAGAACGGTGGCCACGGCACCACGGCCGCGGTCGAGCTGAGCTTCGACGACAACGCCCTCTGCCGTACGGTCCGGGTTTGCCTTGAGGTCGAGAATTTCGGCCTGCAGCAGCACGGCTTCGAGCAGCTTGTCGAGGTTGAGGCGGTTCTTGGCCGACACTTCCACGTCGAGCGTTTCACCGCCCATGGATTCGACGAAGACCTCGTGCTGGAGGAGCTGGTTGCGCACCTTCTGCGGGTCGGCTTCGTGTTTGTCGATCTTGTTGATCGCCACGATGATCGGAACACCCGCCGCCTTGGCGTGATTGATGGACTCGATCGTCTGCGGCATCACGCTGTCGTCGGCCGCGACCACGAGGATCGCAATGTCCGTCGCCTGCGCACCGCGGGCACGCATGGCGGTGAACGCCGCGTGGCCGGGGGTGTCGATGAAGGTGATCTTGTGGCCGTTGTGCTCGACCTGGTAGGCGCCGATATGCTGCGTGATGCCACCGGCTTCGCCGGCAACGACGTTGGCCTTGCGGATGGCGTCGAGCAGCGAAGTCTTGCCGTGGTCAACGTGGCCCATGATGGTCACGATCGGCGGACGGCTTTCCAGATCGCCGGCATCGTCGGCAACGTTGAAGATGCCTTCTTCGACATCGGATTCCGAAACGCGCTTGACGGTGTGGCCGAATTCGCTGGCGATGAGTTCAGCCAGGTCGGCGTCGATCAGATCGCCGGGCTTCATCATCTGACCTTCCTTCATCAGGTACTTGATGACGTCGACGGCGCGCTCGGACATGCGCTGCGACAGTTCCTGAATGGTGATGGTCTCCGGCAGGATGACTTCGCGAACAACCTTTTCGCGGGTTTCCTGCATCTGGCTGCGCCGGAATTTCTCCTGACGGCGACGCATGGCCGAGAGCGAGCGGCCGCGCTGTGTTGCATCCTCATCGGTCGAGGCTGTGGTCAGCGTCAGCTTGCCCTGGCGGCGGCCGTCGTCGGCCTTCGGGCGGGCAGGAGCCTTGGCGGGTTCCGGGCGCTTCACGGGACCACGATTTGCAGGCGCGCCACCACGCGGACGCTTGTCTTCGTCCTCGTCGTTTTCGCGACGGCGACCGGCGACCGGTGTGGAAACCGGGCTGGGAGCCGGCGTGCGGCCGGGCTGCGGGCGGGTTTCGGCGGCGGCCGGAGCGGGCCTTGCGACCGGCTGCGCGACAACCTCTTCCACGACGGGCGCGGGAGCGGCGGCCTCGGCGGCGGCGCGTTCAGCCTCTTCCTTTTCGCGAACGAGGCGCGCGGCCTCCTCGGCAACGCGGCGGGCTTCGTCCTCGACCTTGCGGCGGGCTTCGTCCTCGGCGCGCTGGCGGGCTTCGGCGGCGTCGCGGATCTGCGCTTCTGCAAGCGCGCGGCGACGGGCCTCGACTTCGTCAGGCGAAAGCTGGTTCAGCACCACGCCGCGCGGGCGGTTCTGCTCGCCCGGCCGGGAGGGTTGCTGGTGCATCGGGCGCGACGGCTGCTGCTGTACGGGGCGCGAAGGCTGCGGCGCGGGACGCGTCTGCTGCGGCTCGGGCTGGCGCTGCTGCACGGGTGCTGCGGGCGTCGATGCCTGGCGTTCTTCGCCCGGACGGCTGAAGTGGCGCTTCGTGCGGGTCTCGACCACAACGGCCTTGGTGCGGCCACGACCCATGTCCTGGCGCACGGTTCCCTGCTGAACCCCCGAGGGCTTCAGGCTAAGGGTCTTCTTGCCAGCCACATTGATCGTCTTGTCGTCTTCGTTGTCGGTCATTCCGTTCCGTTCCTAAGATCAGAGCCGGATGCGTATCACCAAGCCCTGTCGTTCAAATGTGTTCATCCAATGCGATTTCGGCCGGCCGGATGCCGGTAACCGCGTCATTGGTTTGTCTGGCCAGCGCCACCTTTTGCCATCATTTGGCTGTCGCCCCGGTATTTCTCGAGCATGATTGCGCGCTTCACTACACCCTCACCCGCCTGCCCTGCAAGCGCTGCGGCATGGATAAACGCATTACTTCCCAAAAGGCCCTCCAATTCGCTCTCGGAAAAGAGCTTGAAGGAGGGTATTTCCGTTTCGTCGTCGGTGAGAAAGCTCGCAGCCTTCCGCGCCTGGTCTATTTTCCGCACACCGTCAGCCGCCGCATCCGTAGAATGGAAGACGGCCAGCGCAGCAAGCGCACGCACGGCTTGATCGACCTTCGAGGAGCCGGTGATGAACTGGCCCGCCTTGCGTGCCATGTTCATCATGCCGCCGAGCTGGGCGGCGATCAGCCGGTCCACCTCGGCGCCGAGGTCGGGTGCCGCTTTGGCTTCCGTCTTCAGCGCACGCCCGAAAAGCTTCCTGGCGACCGCCTTGTCGACGATTGCCCGTTCGGCCTTTACCCAGCATCCGCGTCCGGGGAGTTGACGCTTCAGGTCCGGCACGACGCTGCCGTCGGGACCTGCGACGAAGCGGATCAGATCATCCGCCTCGCCCTTTTCGCGCGTCACGATGCACATGCGGTCGTTCACGCCGTCCTCGTCCTTCTTGCCCATATAGGTTTCCGCTCTTGCCAACGCAAACCGCTGTGCAAAATTCAGCGGGCGACATGTCTATGTTTGGAAGACGCCGATCAGGCGTCCTGTTCGCCGCCCTCGACGACCGGCTCTTCCTTAACCAGGTCCTCTTCGGTGATCCAGCCGGCCGCAAGGCGGGCCTGAACAACCATGGCTTCGGCTTCGGCGCGGGAAACCTCGAACTTCGAGAACAGACCCTCGAACTTCTTCGTCTCGCCATCCTTGCGCTCCGACCAGCCGACGAGATCGTCCGCGGCGCAGCCGGCGAAGTCTTCCATCGTCTTGATGCCGTCTTCGCCGAGGGCCACGAGCATCTGGCTCGTCAGGCCGTCAATCTGGCGCAGCTCGTCGGAAACGCCGAGCTCCTTGCGCTTGGCATCCATCTCGGCCTCGATGCGGTCGAGATATTCGCGGGCGCGGGTCTGGATTTCCTGGGCCGTGTCTTCGTCGAAGCCGTCGATCGAGGCGATTTCGTCGAGATCGACGTAAGCCAGTTCCTCGACGGCGGCAAAGCCTTCGGACGCCAGAACCTGCCCGACCATTTCGTCGACGTCGAGCGATTCCATGAAGAGGTTGGTGCGCTCGTTGAATTCCTTCTGGCGACGCTCGGACTCTTCGGCTTCCGTGAGGATGTCGATGTCCCAGCCGGTCAGCTGCGAGGCGAGGCGCACGTTCTGGCCGCGGCGGCCGATGGCCAGCGACAGCTGCTCGTCCGGCACGACGACTTCGATGCGCTCGGCATCCTCGTCAAGAACGACCTTCGCGACCTCAGCCGGCTGAAGGGCGTTGACGATGAACGACGCCGGATCCTGCGACCACGGAATGATGTCGATCTTTTCGCCCTGAAGCTCGCCGACGACGGCCTGAACGCGCGAACCGCGCATACCGACGCAGGCGCCGACCGGATCGATCGACGAGTCGTTCGAGATGACGGCGATCTTGGCGCGCGAACCCGGGTCGCGAGCAACGGACTTGATCTGGATGATGCCGTCGTAGATTTCCGGCACTTCCATGGTGAAGAGCTTCACCATGAACTGCGGATGGGTACGCGACAGGAAGATCTGCGGGCCACGCTGCTCGCGGCGCACGTCGTAAACGAACGCGCGGACGCGGTCGCCGTAGCGCATGTTTTCGCGCGGGATCATCTCGTCGCGACGGATGATGCCTTCGCCACGGCCGAGATCGACGATGACGTTGCCGTATTCGACGCGCTTGACCGTGCCGTTGACGATCTCGCCGATGCGATCCTTGTATTCGTCGAACTGGCGGTCACGCTCGGCTTCGCGCACCTTCTGCACGATGACCTGCTTGGCCGACTGGGCGGCGATGCGGCCGAAATCCATCGGCGGCAGCGGATCGGCGATGAAGTCGCCGAGCTTGGCGTCCGGGTTGCGGTCGCGCGCCAGTTCCAGCGGGATCTGCGTGCCGTAATCTTCGGCGACCTCGACGACCTCGAGCAGGCGCTGGAGGCGGATTTCGCCGGTCTTGGAATTGATGTCGGCGCGGATGTTGGATTCCGTGCCGTAACGCGAGCGGGCCGCCTTCTGGATGGCGTCGGCCATCGCGGCAAGCACGATCTCGCGGTCGATGACCTTTTCACGGGCCACGGCATCCGCGATCTGCAGAAGCTCAAGCCGGTTCGCACTGACTGCCATTGTCTCAGGTCTCCATGGTCGAGCCGGGTTTTTCGCCCCCGGCAATCGGGAGCGGCTGGGCCGCTCCGGTTCCGTCCTCTCCGTTCCGCCACCTCGGGCGAAACGCACGCACTTACTTATTCTTCGGCGTCGCCATCTTCTTCGTTCTGGTTGGCGGCCTGCGCGGCCTTCGCCTTCTTGTCGGCGGCCAGCGCGTCGCGGATCAGCTCGTCGGTCAGAATCAGCCGGCCCTCGGCAAGCGCCGTGAAGGGAATGACGACCGTCGGCTCCTCGCCGGCGGCGGGCTGGTCACGCTCCAGCGTAAAGCCGTTTTCGTCGGCGGCAACGATCTTGCCGCGGAAACGCTTGCGGCTTTCGACGAGGATCGAGGTCTCGCACTTCAGCAGGTGACCCGTCCAGCGCGAAAAGTCCGACTTGCGCACCATCGGCCGGTCGATGCCGGGCGACGACACTTCAAGATGATACGCCTTGTCGATCGGATCCTCAACGTCGAGCACCGGCGAGACGGCCATCGAGACCTTCTCGCAATCCTCGACGGTCATGGTGCCGTCCGGCCGCTCGCACATGATCTGCAGCGTAGCGCCGTTCTGCGCCGACAGGCGCACGCGCACCAGCTGGTAGCCGATCTGCTCGATGGTCGGCTCGATGATGTCGGCGACGCGACGGTCAAGGCCGGTCTCAACGATCAGGCGCGGCTCGATGGCCACAGTTTCTGTCTCACTCGTGTCGGACATGACATGCCCTCCCGGGATGGTCGTTATCATGCACCTGATCGCGGCAACAAAAAAGAGCGGGTCCTTGCGGGCCCACTCTTCATCTGACGATCAAGAATTTGGGGGTGATATAGACCGGGTTCGTCACAAATGCAAGGTCGGCCGCAAAGCCCGCCTGTGGGCGACGTATTTGCCGCCACCGGGTTGCCGCTTTTGTCGTTTGGACTAGATTGCTAGCCAACGCTGCGTCGAGAATGAGTGCCTGCCGTGCCAGACCGGAAATCCCCCCTCGCCCCCTTCCGAAACGAAACCTTTCGGCTGATCTGGGCGGCGAGCCTGATCTCCAATTTCGGCGGCCTCATTCAGTCCGTCGGTGCTGCCTGGATGATGGCCTCGATCTCGCCGTCCGCCAATATGGTGGCGCTGGTTCAGGCCTCGACCTCGCTGCCGATCATGCTCTTCTCCGTCGCCGCCGGTGCGCTTGCCGACAATTTCGACCGGCGTAAGCTGATGCTTGCGGCGCAGTGTTTCATGCTGGTCGTCGCCGTCGGCCTGACCCTCTGTACCTGGTACGGCGTCATCACGCCCTGGCTGCTTTTGACCTTCACCTTCCTGCTCGGCTGCGGGGTAGCGCTGAACAACCCGGCCTGGCAGGCCTCCGTCGGCGACATGGTGCCGCGCGAGGACCTGCCCGCCGCCGTCTCGCTCAACAGCATGGGCTTCAACCTCACCCGTTCCGTCGGCCCGGCGATCGGCGGCGCGATCGTTGCCGCGGCGGGCGCTGCCGCCGCCTTCGCCGCCAATGCGCTCAGCTATTTTGCGCTGCTCTATGCGCTGATCCGCTGGAAGCCGAACGTCTCGCCACGGGCCTTGCCGCGCGAGGACTTCGGCCGCGCCATCTCGGCGGGGCTGCGCTATGTCTCGATGTCGCCGAATATTGGCAAGGTGCTGCTGCGCGGCTTCGCCTTCGGCCTGGCAACCAGCTCCATCCTCTCGCTGTTGCCGCTGATCGCCCGCGACCTCGTGGCCGGCGGGCCGCTGACCTATGGCGTGCTGCTCGGCTGTTTCGGCCTCGGCGCCATCGGCGGGGCATTCATGAATGCGCGGCTGCGCGAAAAATTCACCAGCGAGGCCATCGCCCGCATGGCCTTCACGGGTTTCGCCGTCGTCGCGACGGTTTCGGCGACCAGCACCTCGGCAGCGATCACCGGTTCCGTGCTGCTGATCGCGGGCTTCTCCTGGGTCATGGCGCTCTCGCTGTTCAACACGACAGTGCAGCTCTCCACGCCGCGCTGGGTCGTCGCCCGCGCGCTCTCGCTCTACCAGACCACCACCTTCGGCGGCATCGCCGCCGGCAGCTGGATCTGGGGCACGACCGCCGATACACACGGCGCGCAGACCGCGCTCCTCGCCTCCGCCGTCGCGATGATCGCGGGTGCCGCACTCGGCCTGCGCTATGCGCTCCCCGAATTGCAAAGTCTCAATGTCGATCCGCTCAACCGCTTCAGCGAACCGGACCTGCCGCTCGACCTGAAACCGCGCAGCGGCCCGATCGTCGTCCTCATTGACTACCAGATCGCCGAGGGCGACATTCCGGAATTCCTGGAGGCGATGACCGAGCGGCGGCGCATCCGTATCCGTGACGGTGCGGGCCAATGGGCGCTGATGCGCGACCTCGAAAACCCGACGATCTGGACCGAGACCTATCACGTGCCGACCTGGGTGGAATATGTCCGCCACAACCAGCGCCGCACCCATGCCGACGCCGCCAACGGCGAGAAGCTGCGCCAGCTGCACAGCGGCGCGGAGGACCCGCGCGTCCACCGCATGATCGAGCGGCAGACCATCGTTCCGCACGAATACGAGCGGTTCAAGCGGCAAGTGGATATGCACTGAGCGGCGGAAAACCGCTTCGCATGTCTCTATCGCAGCTTCGACTTCAGCGAGGCATCCGGATAACAAGTCGGCGCAAGACCGTTCTTGGCCTGCCAATCGCCTAGCGATCGGCGGGTCTTGTAGCCCGGCAGCCCATCGACCTTGCCGACATCGTAGCCCTTGGCGACCAGCGCATTCTGCATGGCGAGCACATCCGAGCGCAGCATCTTGCCGATATCGCCCCACGGCCCCTGGAACGGCCCGCTGCCATAGGCGATGCGATCGGCGAGATTCCCGAGGAAGAGCGCATAGAGATCGGAGTTGTTGTATTCCTTGAGCACGTAGAAATTCGGCGTGACGATGAATTCCGGCCCGTGCGTGCCGGCCGGAACCAGCATCATGCCGGACGCCTTGGCTTCGCCGCCCGAAAACCCCTTGCCGGAAATGCGGGTGATACCCGTCGCGGCCCAGGCCGAAATCGGTTTGGCGAGATCGGGCCCTTCCTGCGCGCAGGACACGCCGTCGGGAATCGAAACCTCGTAGCCCCAGCCGCGACCGGCCTGCCAGCCCTTCTTGGCGAGATAGTTGGCAATCGACGCCAGGCTGTCCGGCACCGAGACCCAGATATCGCGCACGCCGTCGCCGTCGAAATCGACGGCATATTGCAGGTAGCTGGTCGGCATGAACTGCGGCTGGCCAAGCGCGCCGGCCCAGGAGCCCTTCAGCTGCGCCACCGTGCGGTCGCCGCCATCAACGATATGCAGCGCGGCTATCAGCTCCTTGCGGAAGAGATCCTTGCGCGTCGACATGAAGGCCTTGGTCGCCAGCACCTCGACCGCCGAATAGGGAATTTTCGCGCTGCCGAAACCGGATTCACGCCCCCACACGGCAACGACGATCTCGCCGGGAACACCGAACTTCTGCTCGATCTTGCGCAGCGTCGAAGCATGGGTCTTGGCGAGGCTGCGGCCCGTTCCCGCCAATCCCTGCAAACGCTTTTCGGAAAAATAGGCGCCCGGCGAGGAGAACTCCGCCTGGCTCTGCGCCTGCTCCTTCTTCGGCTTGGAGCCGGGCGGCACGAGATCGGGCAGGTCCCAGTTGAGCGTCACGCCCTCCATCGCCGCGCGAAAGGTCTTCTCGCTGACGCCGGTCTTCTTAGCCGAGGGCCAGAGATCCCTGTCGATCCAGGCGCGGAACATCTTTTCGACCTCGGCCTTGGACGCGGCCGCCGCCGGAAGGGCGAAAGCGAGGGAAAACAGGGCGATGCCGACGAAGGCCTTGAAGGCTTTGCGCATGCTCAAGATGGGTCTCCTCAGATCGCGGTCCGCGCCCGAAGCGCCGCCGTCAATGTGCCCTCGTCAAGATAATCCAGCTCGCCGCCGACGGGCACGCCATGGGCAAGCCGCGTGATCTTCACGTCGAGGCCGGAGAGCTGGTCGGTGATGTAATGCGCCGTCGTCTGACCCTCGACGGTGGCGTTGACGGCGATGATCAGCTCGCGCACACCGCCCTTCGCTACCCGGTCGACGAGGCCGCGGATGTTGAGATCGTCAGGTCCGACGCCATCGAGAGGCGAGAGCGTGCCGCCGAGCACGTGATAGGCGGCGTTCATCGCACCGGCGCGCTCCAGCGCCCAGAGGTCGGAAACGTCCTCGACGACGATGATCATCGCATGGTCGCGGCGCATATCCGTGCAGACCGTGCAGGGATCGCTGGTATCGACATTGCCGCAGCACGAGCAGATGCGCACCTTGCGGTGCGCCTCGCCCATCGCTTCGGCAAGCGGGCCGAGCAGCTGGTCCTTCTTCTTGACGAGATGCAGCGCCGCACGCCGCGCCGAGCGCGGCCCGAGGCCCGGCA
Source organism: Shinella sp. M31 (assembly GCF_049199205.1). Classification (NCBI taxonomy): domain Bacteria; kingdom Pseudomonadati; phylum Pseudomonadota; class Alphaproteobacteria; order Hyphomicrobiales; family Rhizobiaceae; genus Shinella; species Shinella sp. M31. The sequence continues at coordinate 37,450 of NZ_JBLZPH010000121.1, forward strand.
CCTTGGCCAGGAGCTGGATGAGTTTTTCGATTTCGGGGCCGGTGACTCGTTTTGCCATTGCCGCTATCTAGAGCATTTCCGCGTTTCTTTGAATCGCGAAAACGCTCTGCCTTTTGTTTTGCGCAATTCCGGACGCAAAACCGCTTCGCACTTTTACTGGAATTGCTCGGCCCCATATCAAGGGGAACGGAATCTTTGGAGATCGACGCTTGATCAAAATCCTCGCCGTCTGCACGGGCGTCGCCCGTCCCATCCCAGGCAAAGGCTACAAGACCGGCATTTTCAAGGTGCCGACCGATGCAGCCATCGTCGTCGACCGCGAGGGGCTTCTGGGCGACGCGATCTGCAACCGCAAGCACCATGGCGGCCCGGAACAGGCCGTCTACGGCCTCGGCTCCGTGGATCTCGACTGGTGGGCGAAGGAGCTCGGCCGAACGATCGAGCCGGGAACGTTCGGCGAGAACGTCGTGATCGAAGGCATCGATAGCCGCTCCGTCTCCGTCGGCGACCGGTTCGAGACGGAAAGCGTGCTTCTCGAAGTGACCTCGACGCGCATTCCCTGCAACACGCTGACGGCGAAGATGGGCGATCCCGGCTTCGCACGGCGTTTCATGCAGGCTGGCCGTCCGGGCTTCTATTGCCGCGTGTTGCGCGATGGCGTGATGCAGGCGGGCGATGCCGTGACCTATACGCCCTTCCACGGCGAGCCCGTCACCATGCCGGAACTCCTGCGCACCTATGGCAAGAACATCCCAGAGGACGACCGCATCCGCTATCTCGCCGCGCCTATCGCCGACAAGCTGCGCGCGGCGCTGACCGGCTGATCAGCGCGCAGCGATCGCCGCTGCCGCGCCCGCCATGGTGCCGGCGCTGAGCCGGTTGGCGATGCGCACGGCGCGCGGGCTTTTCAGGAACAGGCGGGCGCGCGAGGCGAGAAAAACCCAGGCGAGATCAATCGCCACGAGCACGACGAACATCGTCACGACCAGTTCGGCCCAGCCGACCAGCGTGACGGCGCCGAGATCGATGATGGCGGGCAGCAACGCCACATAGAACATCATGATCTTCGGATTGCCGAGCGTCACCGTCAGCCCGGCGAAGAACAGCTTTGGGGCGGAGCGCGCCTCGGGCAGCGGCTGGTCCCCGGTGTCGGTCGGCGCGAACCACATTTTCCAGGCGAGATAGAGCAGATAGGCGACGCCGAGCCATTTGATGGCGACAAAGGCGGCATGGAAGGTTTCAGCAATCGCGGCAAGACCGAGCACGGCGAAGGTGAGCCAGACGCCCTCGCCGATCCACATGGCGGCGAGGAAGGGCAGCACATCCTTCGGCCCGCGCGACAGCACGCGGGCAACGAGGGCGGCAATGCTCGGACCGGGCGAACCGGCCGCCATCATCAGCGCGCCGGCAAAGACAAGCAGGGTCATCAGGCTCATGGGAAATCCTCCTCGGGAGCCCTTACCCTACAGGATCAGAACGGCAGTTTGAAGCCGGGCGGGATCGGCAGGCCGGCGGTCAGCGCCTTGGTCTTTTCGGCCGCCTGGGCCTCGGCCTTGTCCTTGGCATCCTTGTGGGCCGCGACGATCAGGTCCTCGAGGATCTCGACGTCGTCTTCCTTGAAGAGCGAGGGATCGATCTTGAGGGCCTTGAGGTTGCCCTTGCCGTCGAGCGTGACGGAGACCATGCCGCCGCCGGAAGAGCCGTTCACCTGGAGGGCGGCGATCTCCTCCTGCATCTTCTCCATCTTGGCCTGCATTTCCTTGACCTTGCCCATCATGCCCATGATGTCGCGCATCGGTCTCTCCTCTTATCTGGTAATATTAACGTTCGATGTCGTCGCCGGGCAGGATATCGCCCTCGGCGGATTCCGCTGCGGCCGCAACCACGACCGTCTCGGGCTCGTCTTCGGTTTCTTGCACCTTGATACGCACGTCGGTGATCTTGGCGCCCGGGAAACGTTGCAGGATGGCCGCAACGTCGGGGTCCTGACGCGCATCGGCCACGCGGGCCTCCTGCGCCATCGTCTCGGCTTCGGAGAGCGTGGGACCGCCGGCTTCCCGCGACAGGATGACCAGCCAGCGCTGGCCCGTCCATTCCTGGAGGCGGTTCGAGAGGTCGGCGATCAGCGATTTCGGCGCGTCGTCGGTCAGGCTAATTTCCAGCTTGCCGGGCTCGACGCTGACAGGCCGCACGAAGGCGCGCACCAGCGCCCGAAGGCGGATATCGCGGTTCTTGGTGCAGAGATCGGCGACATCGGAAATCGAGTTGACCGGGACTTTTGGTGCGGCGGCCGGCTGGGTGGCGGGAGCGGTCTCAACCCGGCCGACCGGTTGTGCGGCCGGCTCGGTCTGCGGCACGGGGCGCAGCATGGTGACGGTACCACCGCCCGCCTGGGCGCGCATCGGCTGATCCGGCTGGCGCGCGACGGCGGAGACGGACGCCT
>NZ_JBLZPH010000122.1:0-29227 GCF_049199205.1 Shinella sp. M31
AAATTGGTCGCGACGGTGGACTTGCCTTCGCTCGGCAAGGCCGAGGTGACGCCGATGACCCGGTTCTGCCGGCCGTGCAGCATGGTTTCGGCGGCGAGTTTGGCGTTGCGAAGCGTCTCGGTGAAGGCCGAGCGTGGCGCGTCCAGCACGACCCGCGTCATGCGCTCGAGCGGGATGACGTCATCGTCTTCCGCGCCGGACAGAGGTTCCGTCTTGAGCGCCTTGGCCCCGATCGTCGCCGGCTTGCGTTTCCTCGGTACGCCGCCGACGAGCGGCAGGTAGCCGAGCGGTTTCAGGCCCAGAATGGTGCGCACATCGTTTTCGAGCCGGAAGGCGCGCTCGCGCATTTCCTGCACGAAGGTCAAGGCCCCGCCGGCCATCAGGCCGAGCACCACGGACAGGCCGAGCACCATGGTCTTGCTCGGGCTCGACGGCGAGACGGGCACACCCGCATCGGAGATCACCCGCGCCTTGGCGATCGGGAAGGACTGCTTCTGCGAGGCCTGCTCGAAGCGGCTAAGATAGCTTTCCGACAGCGCCTTCAGCGCCGTCGCCTTCTGTTCCAGCTCGCGCAGGCGCACGGAGGAGCGGTTTGCCTCCGCATTGTTGCCGGCGACCTTCTGGATGTTTTCACGGAGCGACGTTTCGCGTGAGCGGGCAACATCATATTCATTGCGGTAGCTCGTCGTCAGTTGCTGGAGTTCCCGGTAGATCTGACCGACGAGGTCTTCCTTTTCGGCTCGAAGGGCGGCGGCTTGCGGGTGATCCGCGCCGAAATTCTTCGTGATGTCCTGCGCGCGCTTGACGACGGAATTGTAGCGGTTGCGCAGCTCCTGAAGCGCCGACGCGTCCGTGCCCTGGGTCGGGGTGGTCGCATTGTCGATGGCCTTGTCCGGCCCCTGCTCGACGATCGCCTTGAACTGTGCGTAGCGGGCAGACGCGCTCGCGGCATCGGCCTGCGCCAGGATGAGCTGGCTGTTGAGGTCGGCGAGCTGCTGCTCCGACATTAACTCGCCGCGGGCGGTGGTGAGGCCGTTTTCGGCGCGGTACTGCTCCACTTCAAGGGCGGCTTCCTGCGCGCGGGCTTGGATATCCGTCAGCCGCTCTTGTAGCCAGCTGGAGGCCTGTTCCGTCGCGGTGAAATTGGCGCTCAGCTGATCCTCGAAAAAGGCTTGCGTGTAACGCTTGGTCACGGCCGCCGCGAGTTGCGGATCGGTCGAGCGGAAGGACACGGCGAGCACGGCGCTGCGCGAGACACGCTCGACGGTAAGCGCCTGTTGCAGCACGGCAGCGGCCTTTTCGCGGCGGCCATTGGCGATCGCCTCTTCCGATGCCTGTGGCCCGGCCGCGCCGAAGCTGGCGATCGCCTTGATCCATCCCTTGGCCACCGCGACGGGCGATTGCGGCGGGTTGATGATCGTCTCGTTGTCGGCAAGCTTCAGGTCGTCGACAACGCGTAGCGCCAGGCGGCCGGATTTCAGGATTTCGGCGGCGCTTGCAATGCGCATGTCGACCTGCTGGCTGCTCTGCGGCCCCGGCTCGCTTTCCTCGGCATAACGCGACAGGTCTTCGTCGAGCAGGATCTGCGTCATCGACGTATAGACCGGCGTCGCGAACACCAGATAGGCCACGCCCAAAGCGACGGCGAGCGCGACGGACAGGCCGATCAGCCGCGCCCGGCGAACGAGGATCGTCAGCAGGCGGTTGAGGTCGATGAAGCTATCGGACGGGTCCGGTTCCCGTCGCAGGATGCTGCTGTGCGGTACGGTGCGTTGGTGCATGGGGCTCCGTTCTGCCTTTCGGCGCGATGGAAACTCTGTCCTCCCGAAGGCGGCCCCGGATCCTCCCATCCGGGGCCTCTGGATTATGCCGCGCGAATCCGGCCCTCGTGCGACGACATCATGTCCCGCAGGGATTGATAGACGGCGCCGCCGATGTCCGGCCGCGCGAGCGCGAATGCGACATTCGCTTCGATGAAGCCGTGTTTGGAGCCGCAGTCATACGTTCGCCCCTCGTAGACATGGGCGTGGAACGGCTGGGTTTGCGAGAGCTTCAGCATGCTGTCCGTCAGCTGGATCTCGTTGCCCGCGCCGCGTTGCTGGCGTGCGAGGTGGCCGAAGATTTCAGGCTGAAGAATGTAGCGGCCGTTGAGGAAAAGATTGGACGGCGCATCGCCTGCTTTCGGCTTTTCCACCATATGCGTGACGGCGAAACCGTGCTGCACGGCAACGCCCTTGCCGACGATACCGTATTGCGAAACCTCGTCCGGTGCACAGGGCTCGACGCCGACGACATTACCGCCCACCTCGCCATAGAGATCCATCAGTCCGGAAAGGCAGCCGCGCGGGCCGTAGGAGATCATGTCCGGAAGCAGAAGCGCGAACGGCTCGTCGCCGATCAGGTCGCGCGCGCACCAGACGGCATGGCCAAGCCCGAGCGGCGCCTGCTGGCGGGTGAAGCTGATCGATCCGGCCTGCGGCAGGAGTTCTCCGAGTTCGCGGACCTTGTCGTTCTTACCGGATTTTTCGAGCGAGGAGATCAACTCGGGCGTGTCGTCGAAATGGTCCTCGATGACCTGCTTGTTGCGGCTGGTGACGAAGACGACATGCTCGATGCCAGCCGCGCGCGCCTCGTCGAGCGCATATTGCACGACGGGACGGTCGACGATGGTCAGCATTTCCTTCGGCATGGCCTTGGTGGCCGGCAGGAAGCGGGTTCCGTTGCCGGCGACGGGAATGACGGCCTTGCGGACGGTTCTGGTTCGCTCCATGGCATTATCCTTTGTTCTCTAGCGCATAATCCTGCGCTGTCGCGGGGGAGGAGGCCGCGCGGGGCGCGGCCGTCGTGCGATGGGATGGCGTCATGAGACGACGCCACCGGGCGGCAACCGGCATCGCAAGATGCCGGAGTGCGACGGGATCGCCGAGCGCCACCTTGAGGGCAGGCCCGAACGACCGGTTTTTGAGATGCTGGACGAGCGCGAGGAAGGCGTGCGTTTCCTGCAGATTGCGCGTGCGGCGGCGCTGGGCGGCGGCCGCTTCACCCGCCAGCGGGAAGCGGGCGAGGAAGCGCCGGTCGCCGGCCAGCATCGCCTCGACATGGTGGAGGTGCAGCACGCGCGAAATCGAGCCTTCGCGGATGTGATAGACGTAGCCGGGCTCTGGCGTCACCACGCAGCGGCCGCCGGCGGCAAGGGCGGCGGCAAACAGCAGGTAGTCCTCGCCGATCCGCAGCGCCTCGTCATAGACGAGGTCGTTATCCTCCAGGAAGGCGCGACGGAAGATCGGCTTCATGTAGCCGAAATTGTGCGTGCTGCGGAAAATCCGGTTGGAATCGATAAAGTCGGGAAGCGTGATCTGCGACGTTCGGGCGAGAAGATCGTCCGGAAACATCGTGTCGATCCGGCCATCGGCATCGAGCAGGAAGAGATTGTCGACGGCGAGGGCGGCGTTATCCCGCTCGGCGGCTGTGACCATGCGGCAAAGCCGCTCCGGCTGCATCGTGTCGTCGGCATCGAGCACGGCGATCCAGCGGCCGCGCGCGGCCGAAAAACCGGCATTGCGTGCGCCGCCGGGACCACGATTGCGCTCAAGGGCGACAAGCCGGACAGCCGGGTCGCCAAGGGCGGTGACGGTGGCGCGCGTCGCATCCGTCGAACAATCGTCGGCGACGATGACCTCGACTATGACGCCCTGCTGGGCCAGGGCGCTGCGGATGGCGCGCTCGATCGTCTCGGCTGCGTTGTAACCGGCGATGACCACGCTGACATCGGGCCGGCTCATCGCGCGGCCTCCAGCTTGCCATAGGGTTCGATGGTGCGCGTGCCGAAGAGGCCACCGATGGCGCCGGCATGCAGCAGGCCGCGCAACAGGAACCGGTTGCGGCGGATGGGAAACAGCGCGAAGGCGACGGCGCCCGTGAGGCAGGTGGCGCATTTCGCGCCGGCAAGGGCCGCGGCCTTGATGCGCGCCAAGCCGTCCCGCCGTTCGGCCAGAAGCCGGCCATGGGTCTGACCCATGCGCAGCCGCCGCTGCGCCAGCCATGCGAAGCGAGCACGGGCGGCGGGCACGGGCTCCTCCACCCAGGCATCCGCGGCAAAGGTGATGCGGCCGCCGGCATCGTAGACGCCGCTAAAGAAGGCGGAATCCTCGCCGCCGCTGCGGCCGAGCGCAAGATCGAAGCGCCGGCCTGCAATGGACGGAGCGGCAAGCCGCATCAGCACGTTACAGGTATAGCCGGTGCGGATTTCGCCCTTCACCCAGACCGGGCGGGTGGCGTGGAAATCGCCGCGCCGCATCCAGTCGGGCGCACCGGGCGCATAGAGTGCGCGAACGGGGCCGAGCACGACATCCGCACCGTTGAGCTCCGCCGCATAGAGGAGCCGCGACAGCCATTGCGGCTCCACCGTCTCGTCGTCGTCGACGAAGGCCAGGAAGTCGGCATCGCTGTTGTCGAGGCAGGCATTGCGGGCGAGCGAGATATTGCCGGCCGGGCAATGGACATAGGCGAGCTCGACCGGCATCCAGTCGGCCGCCGCCGCGACGCGTGGATAGGCGCTCGGCTCGACGTCATTGTCGGCGACGATGACGCGCAGGCTGACGTTCTGCGGCACTTTCAACGTTGCGAGCGAGGCAAGCGTTTCCGTCAACATTTCGCGGCGGAAGGTGCAGACGGCGATGTCGATTTTGAGGGGTGCACTCATGCCGGCACCCTCCGCTGGCGGATGTCGAGCAGTTCCCGCCAGAAGCCGGCGGACCAGGCGAAATGCATGATCATCGCCGAAACGGCGGCAAGCGGCCCATAGGGGTTGCGCTGGCCGAGTGCCATCCAGGCGCCATAGCCCAGGCAGGCCGCCGCCCACAGGGCGAAGGGCACGGCGGCGATCCAAGTCAGGGCCGCCAGAAACGCGCCGACGGCGACAGGCGCCACCATCAGGGGCAGCATCTGGCGCAGACTTGGCCGCGCGCGGTGTTTCAGGAAATTGCGCGCCCGGCCGCGGCCATAGCCGAAATACTGCTTGAAGAGCGGCAGCGCGCTGGCGCGGGGATAGTAGATCATGCTGGTGCGCGCCGTCATCCAGATGCGATAGCCCGCCTTGTTGAGCCGGTAATCGCATTCCGCATCCTCATTGGCGGTAAAACTCTCGTCGTAGCCGCCGACCGCGCGGAAGGCGGAAATGCGCATCAGGGCATGGTGGCCGTGGTCCGCCCAGTGGCTTTGGGCGCCGACGCGATGCTTGGCGCCGCCATTGCCCAGCACGGAATTCTGCGCGACGGCGGTCGCCTTCTGGAACGTGCCGAAGCCGACGGTCTGCATAGCGACCACGACGGAATCCGCTCCCGTCTCCAGCGCGTCCTCAACCAGCACACGGCAATAGTCCTTCGGATAGGTGCCGTGCGCATCGATGCGGATCATATAGTCGTGCTCGACGCCGAAGGCCTCGACGGCGAGGTTGATGGCGGCGCTCTGGATGCGCTTGGGATTGTCGAGCACATGCATTTTCGGCAGGCGAGCGGCGAGGCTGCGGGCGATATCCCGCGTGCCGTCCGTGCTGCCGCCATCGACGACGACCAGCGTCGCGTTGAGCTCCGCAAGGGTCGGCTCGAGCTGGCTCACCAGCGATTCGAGGTAGGGCGCCTCGTTGAGGCAGGGGATCACGATCAGGCAGCGCACGGCTGCGACTTCGTCAACGGTCATGGCAATTTACCTCGCTGGCCACCTTGCTGGCGATGAGGGAAGGAGCGGGATGCGGCGTTGCCGTCTGCCCCGCCGGCTGACACAGCGCGGCAAGGCGCTGGATGAAGGCAGCGCAGTCGGCGCGGTCGATAATCCAGGGTCGGGAGCCGCCCGCGACGAGATTGGCATGAAGCGCCTGATAGGCGGCCGCATCGAGGGCGGTAAAACGCTCGATCAGGGTTTCGAGCCGGGCATCGGCGAGCGCGATGCCGACGCCGCGCTGGGTGGCCAGCCGCGCCGTCTCGGTTCCGTCGAGAACGATCGGCAGGGCGCCATGGCGGCAGCCCTCGTAGAGCCGGTTCGGCAGGAGCCAGAGCGAGTTCTGCCCCTCCTCGAAGAAATCAATGGCCCAAGCGAAGTCTACATCCGCATAGATGGCGGACAGGTCTTCCGGATTGCGGTAAGGGCCTTCGAAACGCAGGTAGGGCTCGCGGGCGACGAGGCCGTCGAAATCGTCGAATTCGCTGCGCACCGGTCGGCCGCGCAGGATGACCTCGAAGCGTCCCTCCATGCGCCGCGTGAAGGCGGCGAGCAGATCGAGCGATTTGCGGCAGCGGATCGCGCCGAACCAGCCGATGCGCCAGCGCTTGTCGGCTGGCCGGGCGCGGGGTTGAATGGGCGTTTCGCCGCCGTCGAGTTCCAGAACTTGGTTTTCCACGAGGTGGACGGGCGCGCGGATGCCGGAAAGCGGTTTGAAATAATGCTCCACGAAGGCCGGGGAACTGGTGACGAGCAGGCGGGCATCGCGGCCGAAATGGCGCTCCGCCGCACGCAGCGCCGCGCCGGCAAGGCCCTTGTCCAACAGCAGGCGGTGCACGTCGAGGCACTCATAGGCGATTGGCACCCCACCGAAATGCCGGGAGGCGCGATTGGCGAGCGCCAGCATTTCCAGATTGCGCGCCAGGATGACATCGGGCCGGGCAAGACCGGCGAGCAAGCGCGGAAGTTTGCTTGCCGCGCCGGCCACCGCGAGGAGGCGCTGGGCAAAGCGGGCATCCGCGGTCGCGCCGAGTTCCAGCGGCGCAACACCGTCGATATCGGCGAGGCGGTTCTCGCCGCGCCGGAAGCCGGCGAGCGTGACCGCCGCGCCTCCCGCCGTCAGCATCAGCACTCGCCGGCGGACGGCGGGATCGGAAAGGTCGTGGATGAGGTAGAGAACCCGGATCATCGGCGCCTCCGTCAATTCATGAGGCAGGCGACGGAACCGTCGAACTGGCACTGATCGCCTTCTGCGGTGAAGGCGAGGCGCTCGACGTCGAGCGTCGCCTTGCCGGTAAAGGCGAAACGGCCCATCCAGTCGGACAGCGTGTCGGTGCCCCAGAGCGAGAGGAAGATCTTCTGGGCGTTGGTCGGCAATTTTGCCGGGTCCGTCACCTCGTGCACGAGCGCGCCGTTGATGTAGTAGCGCAGGCGATCCTTCTGCCAGACGAAGGCATAGTCGTTGAAGGCGCTATCGGCGCCACCATCGACCGGCACCAGTTTTTCATGGCCGCCCTTGCCGGCGACATATTGGTTGAGCTGCACGCGGCTCGTATCCTTGCCGAGGACCTCGAAGTCGATCTCGTCATGCGGCTTCTTATCTGCGGGGCCGATATAGCTGAAGAAGGCGGAGTTCAGGCCCGATCCCGTCGCGGCCTTCATGCGCACCTCGTAGGTGCCGTGGCCGTAGCGCTTGCGGGTCTGCACCTCGCCGCAGGAATATTGCCGTTCACCCGCGGGCCTGGCATCGAAGGAGAGCGTGAGCTTGCCGCCGTCGACGGCGACCTGATCCTTCGACCAAGTGCAATTCTGATGTTTTCCGTTGTTCCAGCCGCCGGAAACGTACCATCTGCCGCTATCGAGCGTATCGAATTCCTCCACGAAGGAGGTGCCATTGGCGCCTTCCTGTGCGGCGAGCGGACTGGCGGAAAGGACAAGCGCTGCGGCGCAGAGCGCCGTTTTCGGGAAATGGGTCATGTTCACCTCCGTTGGGCGATGGAGCCGTCGGGCTTCATCTGCGGATGGCCGACCAAGGGCCGTTTCGGACCGCCTGCACGGCGGCCGGTGAGAATAGCGGCAAGGCCGGGGGTAAAGCGCCGCGCCGCGGCGTGGGTGGAAACGAGGATGGCGAGCGCCAGAAGGGGGCTTGCGGCGTAAAACAGCGGGTAATCGGCGATGCCGAGCCGGTTCCAGACCATCCAAAACAGCACGAGCAGCGGATAATGGCCGCAGAAAATCCAGAAGCTCAGGCCGCCAAGTCGCGACAGGGCCTGGCCGGCGCCGGTGCGGATCAGCAGCGCCGAGAGCGCCCAGGCGCCGAAGATGCCGGCAATAGCGGCGAGGCTGCGCAGCATATCGAGCCAGGCCGGGAAGTCCGGGCCGAAGGCATAGAGCGCGAGAGAGAGCAGGACAGCCATCGCCAGAACGGCGGCGACGACCGGGATGGCGAAGCGGTCCATGCGGGTGATGTCGACGCGGTGCAGCGCCATGGCGACACCGAAGCTGAAGCCGAACAGGATGGATTTCTTCAGAAAGATACCATTCGGCAGCGGCAAGACCGCATAGGCCAGCATCAGCGCGAGCACAGTGCGCGGATAGCGCAGCACGAGGGCGGCGATCAGCGGTGACAGCAGCAGGCAAAGCAGGAGGTCGCGCAGGAAATAGAGCGGGATGTTGATCGGCCAGCTTTCGACGGCCAGCGCGAGGTTCATCCATTCGCGCGGGCCGGCATGCACGACGTCGGGCAGGTAGCCAAAGCCGATGCCGCGCGATTGCGCGCCATAGACCAGAACGAGAAAGGCGGTGTTCCACAGCAGGAAGGGCAGGAGGATGGTCGAAGCCTTGCTGCGCAGGGTCTTGCGGTAATCGAAGCCTTCGAAACCGCGATGGAAGAGCAGGTAGCCGGAAATGGCGCTGAGGCAGGGCACGCCGATGCGGAACAGGCTGTCGGCAAGGAACACGCGCAGCCAGTCCAGCCCGCCGAACGTGCCGAGATAGGGGCTCGTCGCCGGGTCGTGCGGAACATGCACGAAGATGATCCCTGATATCAGCACGATGCGCATCATGTTAATGCGCGCTGAAACGGTCGCGTCGATAGTCACGGTGTCCGTCACCCCTCTGGTGAGCCGATCCCCCCGGACGGCGTTCAAACAAGAGCAGACTGGCGCCTACGAAGAGGAGTGTGGGTGACAGGGCGGCAAAAAATATGGCGGCGCAGCAAATTTATCGGCGCCAAAGGTTGCATTGCAGCATATGCAACGCTGCCGACGATGTGGAAAAGCCTTCTGTTTTGACGATCGGAACGAAGTTCAATCCCCGGTCCTGCAATACTTAAAAGCCTATTCGAATATACTGATCCAGCTGCAATTTGAGGATGCATGCGGCACCGAAAGTTTTTTGTGGTTCCGCGTGCTCTATGCCGATGATCGATGCGATTGCGGCAGCGGTCCGTCCAATTGGGGCAGCCTCAAGGCACGCCAGCGGCAGGGGCAATCTTCGGTCGGCGAACGAGATCATGAAGCTTTTTCAGGAGCGGCCGCTCGGTGAGAAGGGTGAGGGCTGCGTAGATCGCGCCGCCGAGCGCCATGCCGAGAACGACCTGCATTACGGGATGAAAATGCGGTGCGAGACCGTGGTCGAGCGCTGCGCGCACGGCAACGGCCATCAGCGCGGCCGTCAGCATCGGGCGGATCGAGCGGTAGAAGCCGGAGAAAAACGGCGTCTGGTCTGCCCGGAAGACGACCCAGGAGTAACCGACGAGCACGACCGCGTTGACGAGGCAGAGTGCCACCATGGCTTCGATGAGCGTGCCGTTACAGGCGCCGAAGACGACGGCAGTGGTCGTTGCGACGGCGCGGCCGATGGCCCACCAGAACAGCGCGCCGCCATGGCCGGCGCCTTTGAGATAGGGGATGAAGGTGCTGCAGGGGGTGAGCAGCCCCTTGGAGAGCGCAAGCAGCCCGAGCACCGGCCAGGCGCCGGCCCATTGCGGGCCGAACAAAAGCAACATGGCCGGTTCGGCAAGCGCCCAGAGGCCGAACATCATGGGGGCGAGCAGCAACGTCGTCACCTGCGTGCTGAGCATCAGCGCCTGCGAGCGGCGCTCCCGATCATGCATCATCGCGCTGAAGGCAGGAAAGAGTACGCCCATCACGCCCGACAGCACGACCTGGTTGGGAATGCTGGAAAAGCGGTTGGCGGCGGAATAGGCGCCGGCATCGGCAAGGCCAAGGAAGCGCGATATCACCACCATGGGCGACTGGAAGGTGACGAAATTGGCGACTTCGGAGCCCATCAGGCCCAGGCTGAAGCGCCCCAGACGGATGACGCCTTCGGCGCGAAATCGGAAGCGCGGCAGATAGCGCGACACGAAGAACAGGCCGGCAAGCCGGATGATGCCCGCGACGAAAAGCTGGGCGACGAGCGCCCAGACGCCGAAACCGGCCAGCGCCAGGATGACGGCGGCGATGGCGGCAATCGATTCGGAGATCATGCTCCACAGCGCATCGCGGCTGAACTGCATGCGCCGGGCGACCAGCGCATAGGCCACGTCGCCGGCAAGCTGGAGCGGAATAAGCAGGCACATCAGGCGTAAAAGATAGGCGGCATCCGCCGCACCGAACCAGCCGGCGAGCGGTTCGGCCCAGATGTAGAGCCCCGCCGCCATCAGGCAGGCGAAGGCGAGATTGGCCCAGAAAACCGAATGGATCGTCTCTTCGTTTTCATCGGGTTCGAGGATCAGGGCGGAGGCGAGACCCGCCCCGCCGATCATGGCGAGAAATTGCACGACGGCCAGCGCGACGGCCACGCCGCCGAACTCTTCGGGCGTCAGCAGACGGGCCAAAATCGGCACGGTGACAAATTTAAGCCCGAATGTGCTTGTCTTGGATAAGACACTCCAGCCGACATTTCGGGTGACCGATTTGGCATTCACGGACTGGGACATAGCGGGATCCTGTATCGCGATAGGAGCTTTGACGACGACGACAAGCCTGCGCCGGAAACGGCCGCGCCCCGGTGGGAGGAGACCAGACGAACGTCTTTCTAAAGAGAACACAGGGACGAAAACATGGCGAAGCTGACAGTTATTATTCCGTTCTACCAGAAGGAACCGGGCATTCTCAGGCGTGCGCTCACGTCGGTTTTTTCGCAAAGTTTCAAGGACTTCGATATCATCATCGTCGATGATGAATCGCCCTATCCGGCCGATGGGGACATAATCGGATTTTCCGACGAGGAGCGTGCCCGCCTGACCATCGTGCGGCAGGAAAATGCCGGTCCGGGCGGCGCGCGCAACACCGGGCTCGACCATGTCGCCGCGGAAACCGAGCTCGTCGCCTTCCTTGATTCGGACGATATCTGGACGCCCGATCACCTTGAGAACGGCGTCGGCGCGATGTCGCAATTTGACGCGAACTGCTATTTCGCCTCGATCACCGGCAGCGATGCCTTCTACTATCATTTCGGTGTCGCCGACCTCGAAAAGACCGAAGCCGTGGTGCGTCTTTCGGATGATCCGCTCATCATCGAAATCCCCGAGCTGACGCAGGTCATGCTGAAGAACTGGAGTTTCCTCCATCTCTCCGCGATGGTCATCGGCCGCCCGCTGATCGAGCGCGTGCGTTTCGATGCGGCACTCCGGCTTGCGGCGGAAGACGTGCTGTTCTTCTGCGACTGCGTGCTGGCCGCCCAGCGGGTTGTGTTGAGTGCCGAGGCCGGTGCGGAGCGTGGCGAGGGGCTCAATATCTTCCACGGCGTCGACAACGATTCGCCGCAGTTCCTGCGTCAACAGTTCAACACCTGGGTGGCGCTCGACCGGCTGGAGCAGCGCTTCGCCGAACGCCCGGCGGAGATCGCCTCGCTGCGCTCCTACAAGCAGACGGCGCGGCGCCAGGCGCTGTGGAGCCAGGCGCGGCGCGTGCGCCACCGCAAACTGCCGCAGTTGGACATGCTCGCCCGCTGGGCGGTGCGCGATCCCCGGCTCTTCACCAGCGTTTTCGCGCTTGCCGTCGGCAAATTTTCCCGCTGATCCACCGTTTTCCAAGGAGAGGACATGAAGCCCTATTACTGGGAATCGCAGCACGGCAATTTCGGTGACGACCTCAATCTCTGGCTCTGGGATTTCCTGTTGCCGGGGTTTCGCGAGGTACACCCGGATGTGCTGCTCGTCGGCGTCGGCACGGTGCTGACCAAGACCCTCCTGCCGGAGGAGGGACGAAAACTCGTGCTCGGCAGCGGCTTCGGCTACGGCGTTCTGCCCGATATGCGCGACCAAAGTCTCTGGGATATCCGCTGCGTGCGCGGGCCGTTGACCGCCGGGAAAGTCGGCGTGGCGGAAAATCTCGGCATCGTCGATCCGGCGGTGCTGGTCGCCGACATGCCGGAATTCGCAAACCAGCCGAAGCGCTACCCTTCAGCCTTCGTGCCCCATTGGGAATCGGCGGTGGCGGGGCTGTGGCCGGTCGTCTGCGCGACCGCCGGCATGCATTACATCGATCCGCGCGGCGAAGCGAAAGACGTGATCCGCGAGATTGCGCAATCCGAGCTGATCGTCGCCGAATCTATGCATGGCGCGATCCTGGCCGATGCTTTCCGCGTGCCGTGGGTCGCCGTCAGCACCTCGGCCAATATCAACAGTTTCAAATGGCACGACTGGGCAGCGACGCTCGGCGTCGAGCATCGGCCGCGCCGCATTCCCATTTCCACCCGCGCCGAGGCGATCATCAAGGGCGCCCGCTTCTGGGGTGTCGATTATGATGGCACAACCTTTGCCGGAACGGGGGAGGCAGCCGTTGCCGTCGCGCAGGCCGCGCCGCGCAGGGGGCTGCGGCTTGCGGCCAAGCAGATGCTTGCCGCGCCCTCGACGCTGGCGCTCTGGCAGGCAAGCCGCGCGGAACCCCAGCTCAGCACGGATGCGCGCCTGGCCGAACGCAAGGACAGGCTCTATGCGGTGCTGGAGGATGTGCGGCGCGACTACTTTTAGTCTGTCGGGAGCAGATAGCGCAGCCCGGCCTGCGGGGCGGGTTGCCGGGGTCGAACGCGGCGATGGGCGGCGTCGAGCTTGTCGCGGACAATGCCACCGGTGATGGCCGGCATGGCGGCCGGGTTTTCCAGCGCATAGGCAAGGGCCGCTCCTGCGCCGCCCTCGCGCTTGCGATCGAGGAAATGCCGCAGCGCATGGCGCCTGCCGATCTGCCGGCAGTGGCGGCGCAGCGCATCGGCGGCCTGCGGGGGTACGTTGCCGGCCGAGAGGATACTGCGTTCGGCTTCGAACAACGTTTCGAGATCCTGGGTGCGATGCTGGCCGCTCAGTGAATTGGCACGCACGACAGCACCATAACCGCAGCTTTCGATGACCGTATAGCGTGCGCCGGCGATCAGCGCGCGGACGTAGAGCTCATAGTCCTCGCCGAGCCGCATGTCTTCGCGATAGCGCAGATCATGCGCATCGAGAAAGGCACGGCGCATGACCGGTTTCAGGAAGCCGAGTTCGCCGCGCGGTGCGCCGCGGCGCGAAATGTTGCCGAGGACGAAGGTTTCGAGATCCAGCCGGCGCGGGTTCGGCGCGAATTCGGCGGGCGGATGCGTCGGGTCGGCCTTTTCCATGAAGGCGATGTTGTCGGCGATGAAATCCCAGTCCTTGCAGGCGAGCATGCGGCGGAAGCGGCCGGGAAAGAAGAAATCGTCGGCGTCGAGAATGGCGATCAGCGGCGCGCGGGAAATGGCGATCGCATGGTTGCGGGCGGCCGATGGCCCCCGGTTGACCTTGAAGCGGATCACGTCGAGCCGCTTGCTGCCATCATCGGCTTCGGCTGCGGCCGCCATGGTTCGGTCGTCCGAACTGTCATCGACGACGACCACCTCGGCTACTTCAGGCTCGGCAAGTGCCGAGCGCACCGCCCGGCCGATCGTGTCCTGCGCATTCCTGGCGGCAATAATGACGCAGACCTTGTCTTCCTGGGTCACGGCAATCCCCTTTCCACGCGTTCAACCATGCGCGGAGCCATCCGCGCTGCAATGCAGCATGAAAGGCGAAAGGGGCACAAAAACGGCTTTCACGCGATGGCGGTGCGGTCAGGGTTGCGAGTGGCCCGGCTCGTTCATCGATACGGGCACGGAAGGCTTGGCGCTGTCGAGCCCGGTTTTGCCGCGGGCGGCACCCTCCAATTCGGCCTTGCGGGCCTTTGCGATGCGCCAGGTCAGGAAAAGCAAAGCGAGGAAATAGCCGATCTGGATCAGCACGGCGCAGATGACCGTGTGGATCGCGGTCGTCGCAAAAGAGCCGGTGGAGATGTAGGTGACGATCGCGAAGGCCACGAGCGCGAAAAGCATGCTCAGGAAGAAGCGTGGCCCAAAAGCCGGGCTATCCCGCCATTTCGTTTCCGGCGCACGTTTCATCGATGGATCTGCCTTCTCCTCTAGGCTCGCGGCAGACTATACGGGGCTGCCGCCAGCCGCGCAATCACTGGTATTAACCAGTCGCCTACGGCCCCGGTTCCTCCTTTTCGCCCAATTGTGTTGTGCTTCCGTTACCGCTCGGCCCCCTCCGAGAGAATCATTTGCCCCCGTCCTGCCCTTATTTCGACACGGTTGCACAAAGTGGGGATCACTGCCTCCCCGATGGCGGGAAATCGTCTTTCCGCACTGCACCCGGTGGGTTGCGCGAGTAACGGCATGCGATCAACTTTTGTTACAATTTGAGCGGATTCTAATGGAAAATTTTGCAATGCAAAATAATATTGCAATGCAAAAAATCCCTCCAGGCCTACGTTTATCGACCGGCAAGAACGCGTGCCATCACGCGCTTTCAGGTAGAGGCATGTAAAATCGCCCAGACCGCGCGCGTCAGAAGAAGTGATGGAAGCAAAACCGACCGAATTCTATCCCTGAAAAAGGCGAAAGATGCTTTGGCCGAGGGACGAAAGATACTGTCAGGCAGAGAACAAATTCGTAAAATTAGGAGATGATGATCTTCTGAAATTCTCCGGCTGGATTCTTTGTCCACGGATCACGCTTCAAAAAACAAACTGTGACCATACACTCTGCGTTGGATGTATGAACGCGTCCCTAGGACCCGACCAAATCGCAAATCCAATGGAGCCATCTCTATGAAGTCCGCGACCCGATCGGCCAGTTCGCCGTTTTTCAGTTCGTCAATATCCGGCGCTCCGCCGGTAGGGGGGATATCGAAACGGAGCTTTGACATTCTGGCGGCACTGGCCGCCCTCATCCTGCTCAGCCCGATCTTCGTGCTGGTCATGGCCCTCGTGAAATTCTCCGATGGCGGCAAGGTTTTCTATGGCCATCGCCGCATCGGCTATAACGGATCGAGTTTCCGTTGCCTGAAATTCCGCACCATGGCGGAAAATGGCGATGCCCTTCTCCAGGCCTATCTGGAGGATAACCCCGCCGCCTATGAAGAATGGCGCACCACACGCAAGCTGCAGCACGACCCGCGCGTCACCGTGGTGGGAACCGTGCTGCGCAAGCTGAGCCTCGATGAACTGCCGCAGCTCATCAACATCGTCAGGGGCGAAATGAGCCTTGTCGGCCCGCGTCCGGTGGTGGAGGACGAGCTGGAACTCTATGAAAGCTCCGCCGTCTATTATCTCCAGACCCGCCCGGGCCTCACCGGCCTGTGGCAGGTGAGCGGGCGCAACGACGTTTCCTACGAGACGCGCGTTGCCTTCGACACCCATTATGTGCGCAACTGGTCGCTGGCTAGCGATCTCGTCATCGTCGCGCGCACTATCCCGGCCGTCTGCCTTTCCCGCGGCAGCTACTGATCCGAAGCGCTTCCGCACTCCAAGGGGTCGCGGGAAATCTTGAGCCCGTCCGGCAAGCCGGATGGGCGAAAACGCTCGAAGAGAGGGGTTTTCATGAAGACGAATTCGACCGCGGTCTTTGCCGCGACCGCCTTTTCCGTCAGAATCCTCGGCGGGCTTTGCCTCGCTTTGGCTCTTGTCGCGCCGGCCTCCGCCTCTGCGGAGGAATACCGCCTCGGCGTGATGGACAAGCTGCGCATCCGCGTCGCCGAATGGCAGACCGCCGAGGGCGCCATCCGCGACTGGAGCGCGGTCAGCGGCGATTATGCTATCGGCGCCGACGGCGCGCTTTCGCTGCCCTTCATCGGCCAGTTGCCAGCGGATGGGCGCACCTCCGCCGAGCTTGCCGAGGATATCGGCAAGAAGATGCAGATACTCTTCGGTTTGAAGGACCTTCCCTCCGCCTCGGTGGAGATCGCCGAATACCGGCCGGTCTATCTTTCTGGTGAAGTGCAGACGCCGGGTGCCTATCCCTTCGCGCCGGGCCTGACCGTGCTCAAGGCCGTGAGCCTCAGCGGTGGTCTCAAGCGCGGTGATCCTGGCCAGCGCTTCGCGCGTGATTTCCTGCGCTCGGAAGGCGAGGCGGCCGTGCAGGTCGCCGAGCGCAATCGCCTCCTCATCCGCCGCGCCCGGATCACGGCAGAGATGAGCGGCGCGAAAGAGATCGTCACGTCCAAGGAACTCGGCAATTCGGATGAGGCGCGCGCGATCCTCGAAAGCGAAAAGGCGCTGATGGCCTCGCGCGAAAAGCGGCTGCGGCTGCAATTGACCGCGCTCGCCGACCTGAAATCGCTGCTCACCAACGAAATCGATGCGCTCGGCAAGAAATCCGAAACGCAGACACGCCAGCTGGAGCTGGTGCAGGGCGACCTTTCAAAGGTGGATTCGCTGGCCGAGAAGGGACTTGCCATCAGCTCCCGGCGGCTCGCGCTGGAGCAGCGCACAGCCGATCTGCAAGCCGCACTTCTCGATATCGACACGGCCTCCCTCAAGGCCAAGCAGGACATCAACAAGGCGACGCAAGACGAGACCAATCTGCAGAACGACTGGGACGCCACCCTGGCGCAGGAGTTGCAGAACACCGAACAGGAGCTGGACACGCTGACGCTGAAGCTCGGCACGAGTCGCGACCTGATGTCGGAGGCGCTGATGCAGTCCGCCGATGCCGCCTCGCTGAAGGGCGGGATGCGCGCCGAAAACATCGGTTACTCGATCCTGCGAACGGTGAAGGGCAAGGCCGAACAGATCCGCGCGACCGAAACGACGCCGGTCCTGCCGGGGGACGTCGTGAAGGTTGAGCTCAATCTGGCGACGCAGTGAGGCCCGCCGATGCGGATTGCGAAGACACGCCTGATCGGACCCGACGGCAACGAGGCCTATGCCGCCTTCGCCATCGCCGTATCCTTCTTCGTCTTCGCCTATTCCTTCCGCTTCGGTCAGGTGTCCATTCTGGCCTATTATGCATTGTGGATGCCGCTCGTCGCCGTCGATTACCGGCGCGTTCTCGGCAACTACGCGCGTTATGCATGGATCTTCGCCTTCGCGCTTTTCGCCTGCCTTTCCGTCTTCTGGTCACAGGCGCCCGGCACCACGGCGCGGGCCGGCGTGCAATATCTCTCGCATGTCGTCTGCGCGCTGATCGCCATGCGCGTCGTCGATAGCCGCACGCTGGTGCGCGGCGGGTTGCTCGGCACGGGGCTGGTGCTGCTCTATTCGATGGTCTTCGGCGTCTATCACCTGGATCCGCTCGACGGCACCTACAGTTTCGTCGGCGCCTTCGCCTCGAAGAACCAGCTTGGCTTCTACGCCTCGCTAGCAGTGCTCTTCGCCTTCGCCGCGCTTTTTCTCGGCGTCGAGCGCGGCCTGTGGAAGCTCGCCGCCATCGGCTGCGTGCTGGTCGCGCTCTATTGCCTCAAGGCATCGCAATCGGCGACCTCGGTGCTGACGACCGTTGCGATCGCCGGCCTTTGCCTGGCGCTCCGGGCGCTCGAACGGCTTGCACCGCGTCATCGCAAGATGCTGTTCCTGGCGCTTGCCGTGCTGACCGTGCTGATCCTCATCGCCGGTGCCTATGGCGGCGGTTATGAAATGGTGCTCGGTGCCTTCGGCAAGGATGCGACGCTGACCGGCCGCACCTATCTCTGGCAGCAGGGTATCGAGACGGCGGGCCAGGCGCCGTTCGCCGGGATCGGCTATCAGGCGTTCTGGGTGCAGGGTTTTGCGCTCGCGGAAAAGCTCTGGGCGGATTTCTTCATCTCCGGCCGTAGCGGTTTCCATTTTCACAACACCTTCATCGCCGCCACCGTCGAAACGGGCCTTGTCGGCTGCCTGCTTCTGACGATGGTGCTTGTCGTCACCCTTGCCGGGCATCTCGGCCGGCTGCTCTCGGCTGTACGAGACGAGGAGGCATTGGTGCTTTTCACCATCGCGGCACTGCTCGCCGTGCGCACCTTCGTGGAGATCGATATCCTCAATCCCTATCATGTCGGCTCGTTCCTGCTCTATTTCGCCGCCGGCAAGCTGGCCGACGGGCGACGGCGCCCCGTGCAGAGGGCCGTTTCCTATAGGGCGGCCTTCGCATGACGGCGAAACCTGCGTCCGGCACGCTCTATGGCATCCAGTATCTGCGTGCTCTCGCGGCGCTGGCGGTCGTCGCTTTCCATGCTGCCGAGCGCACCGGATATGCCTTTGCCATCGGCGCGGCCGGCGTCGACGTCTTCTTCGTCATCAGCGGTTTCATCATGTGGGTGATCGTCAAGCGGCGTCCGGTCTCGCCCGGCCGCTTCCTCCTCGACCGCATCCGCCGCATCGTTCCGGTCTATTGGCTGGCGACGGGTGTCATGGTTGCGGGGGCTCTGGCAGGGCTCTTTCCCAATCTCGTGCTGACGGCCGGCCATGTCGCCGCCTCGCTGGCCTTCGTGCCGGCGCGCTCGCCGAGCAGCGGCGAGATCTGGCCGGTGCTCGTGCAGGGCTGGACGCTGAACTACGAGATGTTCTTCTACCTCGTCTTCGCCGCCTGCCTTGCCCTGCCGCAACGGCTGCGGCTCCCGGGCATGGCGGGGCTGTTCGGCATGCTGGTCGTGCTCGGGCTTCTGGTCGAGAGCGATGCGCCGCTCTTTCTCGTCTATACCCGCCCGATCATTCTCGAATTCGTTGCCGGCATGCTGATAGCCCGGCTATGGCTCGATAACCAAGTGCCGGGCCGCCCGCTGGCCTTCGCGCTTGTCGGCCTCGGGCTTGCCGGTTTTGCGGCCATCGGGGTGCTGCGGCTGCCCTTCGACGAATGGACCTGCGGCCCGCTCGCCTGCGCGCTGGTCTACGGCACGGCCGCGCTCGAAAAACACCGCGGCATTCCGCGTCTTGCGCTTCCCGTCATGCTCGGCGACGCGTCCTATTCGATCTATCTCTGGCACACATTCGCGATTTCCGTCACTGCCAAGGCCGGCACGCTGCTCGGTATGCCGCCGGCTCTCGCTTTCATTCTCTCGATCTGCGCCGGTCTCGCTCTGGGCCTCGTGGCCTATCGTCTCATCGAGCGGCCGCTGTTGCGGGCCGGCAAGGAGGGATGGTTCATCCGGCGGTCGGCCAAGGCGGCAAGTTGATCCCTCATAGCTCTTCGAGCGTATCACCGAAGCGCTCGATGCCGCGCAGGCGGGTGCGGCCGGCGGGGCCGGCGCGTTCGATGGTGCGCGTCGTAATGAGGTGGCAGACGGCCATGACCGAGACGTGGTTGAACAGGGCGCCGGGTGCCAGCGTCTGACAGCGGAAGTGCCAGGCGGCGCTGACGCGATGGGAGACGCCTTCATCGGTGATGTAGAGCAGCTTTGCGCCGCTCTTCTCGATGGCCGTCAGGATGGTCTCCATCTGCGCGACGCGGCGGCGCAGGCCGAAGACGATGGCGACATCCTCACCGGTGACGCTGACGAGATGTTCGCCGAGCGTCTGGCCGGCGCCGGGAATGGCGACGATGTTTTCCACGACCTGCGTCATCTGCCATTGCAGGTAATCAGCGAAAGCGTGGCTGCTGCGAAAGCCGAGCACCCAGGTCTTGCGCGCCTTGAGGATCGCATCGGCGACCGCATCGACCTGCGCGTCGGTGATCGTGGCGAAAGTGCCTTCGAGATTGGTAATGCCCTGCGCGACATGGGCGGCGACGGATTGCTCGGCGGCCGCATCGGTGGAGGCGGCCAAGAACAGGCGCGAGCCGGTCTGCCGCTCGTCACGCGCGTGGCGACGGGCCTCTTCATAGTTTTCATAGCCGAGCCGGCGCACGAAACGTGTCACCGTGGCATTGGAGACCTGCGCCAGCTTGGCGAGCTCGGAGGCGGAATAGCTGGCAAGCTCGCCGGGAAAGTCGCAGACGAAATCGCCCAGTCGCCGCTCGGCCGGATGCAGGTCGTCAAGCGCATCGCGCACGCGAAACAGAAACGACCGATCCGTGGAACCCATCTTGCTCACCGCCTTCTCCCAATAAATCAAGGTTGTAATCGACCCGACGGACTTCGCAAGGCGTGCTGCGAAAAGCGCCGGTAAAGATTATTGCAAAACTGTTTTCATGATAGTATCATGTGAAAATTGATTTTCATACTGATGCCAAGGAGGAGGAGACTATGGCAGCAGAAGGCATGGTGCAGTCCGGCAAATCATCGCCGGCTATCCGTCAACTGGAGGGCGCGCTGACCCGCATCGGGGTCACGGGCGCGCACAAGCAGATAATCGCGCTGGTCTTGATCGGTTGCCTGTTCGACGCATTCGAGCAGAACACCATCGGCGTATCCGGCCCGCTGCTGAAGGAGCATTGGGGCCTGACCGGCACGGATATCGGCTTCCTGAACACGATCACGTTCGGCAGCGCGGCCATCGGCCGCCTGCTTTCGGGCATTCTCGGCGACCGCTACGGCCGCCGCGTCATGCTGACCATCAATCTCTTGCTGTTCTCGCTCGGCTCGGCGGCCTGCGCGCTGGCACCGGACTTCATGTTCCTGTGCATCGCGCGTGCGATCGTCGGCTTCGGCGTCGGCGGCGAAATCTCAACGGCCGTTACCATGCTGTCGGAATTCTGCTCGCCGAAATTCCGCGGAACGGCCGCCGGTCTCGTCAATGTCGGCGCGGGCGGCTTCGGCAACTTCTTGGCGCCGGTCTACGGCCTGATGATCTTCAGCATCTTCCCTGGCGAGGACAGCTGGCGATGGCTCTTCGCCTCGCTCGCGCTGCCGGCTCTGCTCGTCGTGTTCTATCGCCGCTTCGTGCCGGAAACGCCGCGTTTCCTCGCCTCGCAAGGGCGCATCGACGAGGCGAACAAGGTGCTTTCGGTGCTGGAATCCGGTTCGCTCCGACCCAAAAACCTTGTGGTCCGCGAATACCTGTCCAAAGACAACGAGCAGGACGCGCCGCGCGCCAAGGGCGGCTGGAAGGAACTCTTCCGTACGCCGTTCCTCGGCCGCATCGTGCCGGTATCCATCGCCATCCTGATGAGTTACGGCGCACAGCTGTCCGTGCTCACGCTGATGCCGGTCATCTTCGTGTCGATGGGCTACACGCTGCAGGGCAGCCTGTTCTACAGCATGATCATCCAGTCGGGCAGCGTTCTGGGCGCCATCGCTGCCTCGATGTTCGGCTATTACTTCCCCCGAAAGCGGGTGCTGACGGTCGGGGCGGTCTGCGCCTGCCTGGCCGCCCTTTCCATCCTGCAGTTCGGCACGACCATCTATCTGGTGCTGTTCTTCGGCGCGCTCTTCCAGTTCTTCGTGCTTCTTCTGAACACCTCGATCTGGATCTATGCGCCGGAACTCTTCCCGACCCGCATCCGCGCCTTCGGCGTCGCCTTCATCCTGGCGACGGGCTCGGCGGCCGGTTCCTTCGTGCCGACCATCTCGGGCGCCCTGTTCGATCACTACGGCATGGGCGGCGTGTTCGGGCTTGCCGCGGCCATGTATGCGGTCTTCGCGATCTGCATCCAGCTCGGGCCGGAGACCTATGGCATGTCGATGGAAGACATCACCCAACGTGCGGATACGGCAGGGACGGGTGAAAGCATCCCCGCTGCCGAACCCCTGAAAGCAGGAGCATAACGGAAATGACCCCGCATATACTGTTGATCAATCCCAACAGTTCCCGCGCCACGAGCGACATGATGCAGACGATCGCCCTCAGGGCGGCCGGCGGCAGGCTCGACGTCAAGGCCGTGACGGCGGATCGCAGCCCGCCGATGATCACGACGCCCGAGCAGCTGACGGCCTCGGCCGCCCAGGTGGTCGAGCTCGGCACGGCGCATGAGCGCGATTGTGCGGGCATCATCGTCAGCGCCTTCGGCGACCCCGGCCTTGCCGAGCTTCGCCGCAAGGTCAATGTGCCTGTTGTCGGCATCTGCGAGGCCTCGATGATCGAGGCTTCGCAAGGCGGGCGCCGGTTCGCCGTCGCCACCTCGACGCCTGAACTCGTCGAGGCCATCGATCAGCGCGCGTTCGATCTCGGCCTCGGTCATCTCTATGCGGGCGTGCGCTGCACAGCGGGCGATCCGCTTGCCCTTGCAGCCCATGCCGGGCTTCTGGCCGAGGCGCTGGCCGGTGCGGTGCGCGACTGCATCGATCTGGACGGGGCCGAGGCCGTGATCATCGGCGGCGGCCCGCTCGGCCAGGCCGCCGAGCAGCTGCGCACGCGCTTCGGCAAGCCGGTGCTTGGGCCCATTCCCTGTGCGGTTGAACGGGTCTTCGCGCTGATCGAGCGCGACGGGGTCATGCCTCAGGCGATCTGAGGTCCGTTTTGGCGCAGGGAATGATCGGCGGGCTTAGTCCCGCCGATTGGCATTTTCACGCAAATGTGTATTCGCCTTGCAAAGCGCAAATCCAAAAGGGTACTGATCGGAATCAGACGGGCAGGGGACGGCCCGTTTCGGCCTCGCGTATCGGAAGGTGGGACGCATGGAAATTCTGACAGCTGCCGGTCTGACGGCGCTCTTGCAGGTCATCGCAATCGACCTGGTTCTTGCCGGCGACAATGCCGTCGTCATCGGCCTTGCCGCCGCAGGCCTCGATCCGGCGCAGCGCAAAAAGGCGATCCTCGTCGGCATCATCGCAGCGACGGTGCTGCGCATCATCTTCGCGACGGTGGCGGTGCATCTGCTCGCCATCATCGGCCTGCTGCTCGCGGGCGGCCTGCTGCTGCTCTGGGTCTGCTGGAAGATGTGGCGCGAGCTGCGCGGCGGCCATGGCGGCGCGGAGGAGGCCAACCTCGAAAACGCGCCGAAGAAGACCTTCTTCCAGGCCGCGACCCAGATCGTCGTTGCCGACGTCTCCATGTCGCTCGACAACGTGCTGGCCGTCGCCGGTGCCGCTCGCGAGCATCCGAGCGTGCTGATCATCGGCCTCATCCTCTCCATCGCGCTGATGGGCATCGCAGCGAACTTCATTGCCAACCTGCTGAACAAGCATCGCTGGATCGCCTATGTCGGTCTCGCGATCATCCTCTATGTCTCGCTCGACATGATCTATCGCGGTGTGCTCGAGGTCATGCCCTATGTCGGCGCCGGCTGAGCGTCTTCCGCTTCAGCACAACCGCATATCCAGGCGCGCGATGACAATCGCGCGCCTTTTGCGTTTCCTCACTCGAACAGGTCCGGATTGGACGCCTCGATCTGCGGCAGGTCGGTGAGAATACCGTTCAGATGGCTACGCATGGCGGCCTCGGCGGTGTCGGCGTTGCGGGTGTCGATGGCATCGATGATCGCCTCGTGCTCGGCGATCAGCCGGGTCATGGAATCGGGGTGGCGGAGCTGCAGATTGCAGACCCGGTCCATATGCGCCTTGATGTCGGAGATGGCGTTCCAGGCAAGCCCGCAGCCGGCGCCCTCGGCGATGGCGATATGAAACTGCTCGTCCTCGCGGCGGAAGGCGTTGTGGTCGTCGGCGTCGCGCGCGGCCTTCTGGCGGGCGAGGATCGTGTCGATCTTGCGCCGCGTCCAGCTGTCGAAACTCTCGCTGGCGCGGCGGGCGACGGCGGTCTCGATTGCCTCGCGCACGAAACGCGCCTCCATCATCTGCCGCGCCGAGATGCGCACCACGACCGTGCCGCGGTTCGGCCTGATATCGACGAGCTTCGATTTGCCGAGCGCGATTAGCGCCTCGCGCACTGGCTGGCGCGACACGCCCATGCGGGTGGCGATATCCTGCTCGGAGAGCCGCATGCCGGGAGCTAACTCCAGGCGGATGATGGATTCGCGCAGGTCGCGCTCCACCTGCGCTGCCGCGGTTTCGCCCGTGTCGATCTTCAGGGATTCAAGGTTCACGTCTTTTCCCGCCATCACGCGTTGACATCCATTTAGAGCCACCATACAGTACCATACAATTCATGTGCAACAGAAATCCGGTGGCCTGAAAGCCGGGTCAAAAGGGAGGGGCTGGCGTGCTATTGCCGGCCGGAAGACGATATTGCTGTCCAATTTCATTGCACCCGATTCCCGTGACCCGCGGCTGAACAGTAAAGCCCGCTATCAGATGCTTGTCGATGGCAAGTCCGTCGATGCGGCCTCCGGCCGGACGATCGATCGGGCAAGCCCCGGCCATGCCGGTGCGGTTGTCGGCACCTGGCCGGAAGCCTCGGCGGATGATGTGCGCCTGGCGATTGCGGCCGCGCGCCGCGCCTTCGATACAGGCGCGTGGCCGCGTATGTCGGGCGCCGAGCGCTCGCGTCTGATGTTCAAGGTGGCGGACCTTATCCTTGTGCATCAGGAAGAGCTGGCGCTGGCCGAGAGCCTGGAGGTCGGCAAGCCGATCGCCCAGGCGCGCGGCGAGATCGGCTTCTGCGCCGATCTCTGGTCTTATGCGGCCGGGCAGGCGCGGGCGCTGGAAGGCCAGAGCCACAACAATATCGGCGATGATAGGCTCGGTCTCGTGCTGCGCGAGCCGGTCGGCGTCGTCGGCATCATCACGCCGTGGAACTTCCCCTTCATCATCGCCTCCGAGCGCGTGCCGTGGGCGATCGGCGCCGGCTGTACGGTGGTGCTGAAGCCGTCCGAATTCACGTCGGGCACCTCGATCCGTATGGCGGAACTGGCGCGCGAGGCTGGCATTCCCGATGGCGTGTTCAATGTCGTCACCGGTTATGGCGATCCGGCCGGCCAGGTGCTGGCGGAAGATCCGGGCATCGATATGGTCGCCTTCACCGGTTCGGTGCGTGTCGGCACCAAGCTCGGCGAGATCGCGGCGCGCAGCGTCAAGCGCGTCGGGCTGGAACTCGGCGGAAAGGGGCCGCAGATCGTCTTTGCGGATGCGGACCTCGAAGCTGCGGCTGACGGCATCGCCTATGGCGTTTATCATAATGCCGGCCAGTGCTGCATTTCCGGCAGCCGCCTGCTGGTCGAGGAAAGCATTCGCGATGCGCTGATGGAGCGCCTGCTCGATATCTCGCGCAAGGTCACCTTCGGCGATCCGCTGAACGAGCGCACCAAAATCGGCGCGATGATATCAGAGGCGCATGCAGAGAAGGTGCATTGCTATGTCGAGGCGGGCGTGGCCTCCGGCGCGAAGCTTCTGCTCGGTGGCGAAAGGGTCGGCAGGGAGGCCGGTCTCTATTACGCGCCGACGGTGTTTTCCGGTGTGACGCCCGACATGTCGATTGCCCGTGAGGAGATTTTCGGGCCGGTACTCTCGACGCTGACCTTCAAGACGGCGGACGAGGCGGTGGCGATGGCCAATGCCACGGAATTCGGCCTGTCGGCCTCCGTCTGGTCGACCAATCTCGAAAACGCGCTGCAGAGCATCCGCCGCATCCGCGCCGGCCGCTGCTGGATCAACAGCGTGATCGACGGCACGCCGGAACTGCCGATCGGCGGCTACAAGAAGAGCGGCCTCGGCCGCGAACTCGGCCGCTACGGCTTCGATGAATATTCCCAGTTCAAGGGCGTGCACGTCACGTTCGGGCGCCCTGCGCCCTGGTTCGGGTAAGTCGCTGCTTTTGTAGCGAGAGGAGGAAAACCTCGGCTGGCGAAATCTTTGGTCGGAGCCCGCCAGCCGAGACTTGGGTCTTTTGGACCCGCATTGCACATCCAAAGGGAGGATACGCAAATGAAGTTGACCAGGTTGAAAGCCGTGGGCCTAGCCGCGGCGGCTGCCACCATGATGGCATCTACGGCGCTGGCCGCAGACGTCAAGGCCACGATGATCATCTACCTCGATCCGAGTGTCCAGTTCTTTAATCCCGTGGTGAAGGGCGCGCAAGACGCCGCCGCCCAGTTCGGCGTCGATCTTGACGTGCAATATGCCAACAACGATCCGGTGCGCCAGAACGACCTGATCGAAAGCGCGACGGCGAGCGGCGTCGACGGCATCGCCGTCGCCATCTCCTCGTCGGACGCCTTCGATGAAAGCATCTGCGCCGCCACCAAGGCCGGTATTATCGTCATCGGCTTCAACAATGACGATCTCGAAGGCGCCAAGGGCAATTGCCGCCAGGCCTATGTCGGCATGGATGAATTCGCCTCCGGCGTCGAACTCGGCGAACGCATGATCAAGGAATTCGGCCTGAAATCCGGCGACGTCGTCTTCAATCCGCGCGAAATTCCGGAAGCCAGCTTCGCGGTCGCCCGCGGCGGCGGCATCGAGAAGGCGATGACGGATGCCGGCATCAAGGTCGAGACGGTGCGCGCCGGCCTCGACCCGGCCGAAGCGCAGAACATCATCGCGCAGTTCCTAATTGCCAATCCGAACGTCAAGGCGCTGTTCGGCACCGGTTCGGTCACCTCGACCGTCGGTGCGGGCGCCATCAAGGATGCCGGCGTCAACATTCCTTTCGGTGGCTTCGACCTTGCCGTCGAGATCGTCAATGCGGTGGAATCGGGTGCGATGTTCGCCACCATGGACCAGCAGCCCTACCTGCAGGGCTACTATCCGATTGCCCAGATCGCGCTTGCCAAGAAATATGGCCTGACCCCGACGGACGTCGACACGGGACAGGGCGCCTTCCTCGACAAGTCGCGTATCAGCTCGGTCAAGCCGCTGATCGGCAGCTACCGCTAACCGGAATGCGCGGGAACCTGCCGGCGTGCCCGGCAGGTTCCTTCCCCCGAAAAAGATCGAGTGCCAGACCGTGACACCTATCCTTGCCGACAGCGCCGCGCCCCGTTCGCGCACGCAAAGACAATCCATCCTCAAGCAGATCATGGGCATGCCCGCCGGAGCGATCTTCCTCGTCTTCATGGCGTTGCAGATCGTCTGCATTGCAGGCGCATTGCTCTATCCCAATGAGTTCCGCTATCTCTCGCCGCAGAACCTGACGATCCTGATGAAGGCCGTTCCGGTGCTCGGCTGCCTGGCGCTCGGCGCCGGCGTGCTGATGATCGCAGGCGAATTCGACCTCTCCATCGGCTCCGTCTACACCTTCACCGCCGTCTTGATGGCAAGCCTCGTCGGCGCGGGCGTTAGTGCCTTTGTCGCGGCCCCGCTTGGCATTCTGGCCGGCGTCCTGATCGGCCTGCTCAACGGCCAGATCACGATCCGCTTCGGCCTGCCGTCCTTCATCGTGACGCTCGGTGGCCTGTTGTTTTGGCGCGGCGCGGTGCTGCTCTACAATGGCGCGGTACAGGTGCGCTTCGATCCCGAGCCCGTCTTCGCCAGCCTGTTTTCCGGCACGTTGCTCGGCATCAATGCCGCCTTCATCTGGATCGTGCTCTTCGTCGTCGGTTTCCATTTCCTGCTGCACCGTCACCGCTTCGGCAACCATGTCTTCGCGACGGGCGGCAATCGCGGCGCGGCCGAGGCGATCGGCATCAACACCAACCGCGTCAAGCTCGTCGCCTTCGCCCTTGCCGGCGGCATGGCGGCGGTGGCCGGCATTCTCGCAACCGCCCGCGTCGGCAGCGTGCAGCCGGGGCAGGGTGCCGGTCTTGAACTTCAGGCGATCGCCGCCTGCGTCATTGGCGGGCTGTCGCTGCGCGGCGGCCGTGGATCGATCATCGGCATATTCCTCGGCGTGCTGCTCATCCACACCATCACCGATGTGCTGCTGCTGTTGCGCGCGCCCGGCTTCTATCTCGATATGTTCATCGCGACGCTGATCGTGCTGGCCGCCATCTTCAACCATCTCATCGAGCGGCGGGGTGTTGCGTGATGTCCAATCTTCTCGAACTGCACAACATTTCCAAGAGTTTCGGTGCCCTGACGGCGTTGCGCAATCTGAGCTTCCATATCGGCGAGGGCGAAGTGGTGGGCCTGCTCGGCGACAACGGTGCGGGCAAGTCGACGACCGTCAACCTGATCTCCGGCATTCACAAGCCGACGGACGGCTATCTCAGCGTCGATGGCCGGAAGATGCTCTTCACCTGCCGCTCGGACTCCGCCGATGCCGGCATCGAAACGATCTACCAGCACACCGCCCTGGTGGACAGTCTATCGATCACCCGCAACATCTTCATGGGGCGCGAACTGACGGATCGTTTCGGCTTCCTGCGGCAGGCCGAGATGCGCGAGATCGCCATGGAGGTGCTGCAGAACGCCGTGCATATCTCGGGCATCGATAGCCCCGATACGCTGGTCGGCAATCTCTCCGGTGGCCAGAAACAGGCCGTCGCCATTGCGCGTGCCGTCTATTTCAAGAAGCGCGTGCTGCTGCTCGACGAGCCGACTTCGGCGCTTTCCGTTCGCGAGACGGAGGCGCTTTTGAACCAGGTGCTGAAGCTGAAGGCGGAGAACGTCTCCAGCGTTCTGGTGACGCACAATATCTACCACGCCTACCAGGTCTGCGATCGTTTCGTGATCATGAGCCACGGCACCAAGGTCTTCGATGTCGCCAAGGCCGACACGACGATCAACCAGCTCACCGACTATGTCGTGCTCACCTGATACCCATTTTTGAAAGGCATATGCCGTGACACTTTCCGTATCCGTTCGCCAGGTCGTCGGGCCTGAAGACGCCGCAAGGCGCAACACGCAGGGCCTCCGCGACGGCTTCGTCATCGAGGCGCTGTTCAAGCCGGGGGAGGTTAACCTCACCTACAGCCATCTCGACCGCATGATCGTCGGCGGCGTCGTGCCGACTGGCGGAAGGCTCGAGATCGACCATGTCGCTGAAACCGGCACGGATCAATTCCTCGAGCGCCGCGAGGCGGCGATCATCAATATCGGCGGTGCCGGGACGGTCAGTGTCAGCGGCACGGATTATGCGCTCGGCTTTCAGGAGGGCGTCTATATCGGTTTGGGCGAAGGCGCGATCGGCTTTGCCAGCAATGATCCCGCCGAGCCGGCGCTGTTCTATGTCCTGAGTGCGCCTGCGCACCGAACGTGCCCGACGGTGCACATCACCCGCGACATGGCGAAGAAGGTGCATCTGGGCTCTGCGGAGGAATCCAACCACCGCACCATCAACCAATATGTGCATCCCGATGTCTGCGAGAGCTGCCAGCTTCTCGTCGGCCTCACCATGTTCGAGCCAGGCTCCGTCTGGAACACCATGCCGGCGCATGTGCATGACCGGCGCATGGAGGTCTATCTCTATTTCGGCATGCAGGAGGCGACACGGGTCTTCCATTTCATGGGAGAACCGAGCGAGACGCGCCATGTCGTGCTGAAGAACCACGAGGCGGTGCTGTCACCCGGCTGGTCGATCCACTCCGGTGCCGGCACGGGCCGCTATGCCTTCATCTGGGCCATGGCGGGTGACAATATGAGCTTCACCGACATGGACAAAGTGCCGATGGA
>NZ_JBLZPH010000123.1:0-3760 GCF_049199205.1 Shinella sp. M31
TTGCGGCGGCCAAGGCCGGCAAGCACATCATCTGCGAAAAGCCGCTCGCCCGCACCGTCGAGGAGGCGAGGGCGATGCATGACGCGGTGAGGGCTGCCGGCGTTATCCATATGGTCGCCTTCAACTATCGCCGCACGCCGGCCGTGGCGCTTGCCAAGAAATACATCGAGGAGGGGCGCATCGGCCGTATTCTCAATTTCCGCGGCACCTACCTGCAGGACTGGTCGGCCGACCCGGATTCCCCGCTTTCCTGGCGCTTCCAGAAGAAGATCGCCGGCTCCGGCTCGGTCGGCGACATCGCCACCCATGTCGTCGATCTCGCCCATTATCTCGTCGGCCCGATCGCCGAGGTCAACGCGATCACCAGCACCTACAACAAGATGCGACCGCTGCAACAGGGCGGCGTCGACAAGCTCGGCGCGGCGGAGAAGGCTGCGGACGCCGAACGCGGCGAGGTGGATGTCGATGATGAGGTCGTTTCGATGCTGAAATTCGAGGGCGGTGCGATCGGCAGTCTCGAAGCGACCCGCAACGCCTATGGCCGCAACAACTTCATCACCCTGGAAATCCACGGCACCAAGGGCTCGATCCACTTCAACTACGAGCGCCGCGACGAACTTCAAGTGATGTTTGCCGACGACCCGGCGGATGCGCGCGGCTTCCGCACCGTCTATACCGGCCCGGCGCACCCCTATGGCAACGGTCTCTGGCCGATCCCCGGTCTCGG
Source organism: Shinella sp. M31 (assembly GCF_049199205.1). Taxonomy (NCBI): domain Bacteria; kingdom Pseudomonadati; phylum Pseudomonadota; class Alphaproteobacteria; order Hyphomicrobiales; family Rhizobiaceae; genus Shinella; species Shinella sp. M31. Next base: position 728 of record NZ_JBLZPH010000123.1, read on the forward strand.
CATCGGCTATTCGGAAACGAAGATCGTCGAGTGCTACGATTTCTTCTCCGCCATTGCGAAGAACCGGCAACCCAGCCCAAATTTCGAGGACGGCCTCAAGACGGAACTCGTCGCCGACGCCCTCATCCGTTCCGGCGAAACCGGCCTGTGGGAGAAGGTGGGATGAGTGCGAGCGTCGCTGCCGTCCGCATGACCGGCATATCCAAGACCTTCGGAGGGGTGCATGCGCTGGATGACGTGTCCTTCGAGGTAATGTCCGGCGAGGTCCATGCGCTGCTGGGCGGCAACGGCGCGGGCAAATCGACGATCCTCAAGGTGCTGAACGGGGTGCATCGCCCAGACAAGGGCACAATCGAGGTCGGTGGCGTGCTCCTGACGACGCATACGCCGGAGGCGTCTCGCGCCGCCGGCATCGCCATGAACTACCAGGAAATGAGCCTTGTTCCGACGCTGACGGTTGCCCAGAACATCTTTCTGACGCGCGAATATCGCGTCGGAACGGGGCTTATCGACGACCGGGAGGCCGAGCGGCGCGCGGCGGACCTTTTCGCGCTGCTCGATGTCGTCGTCGATCCGAAAGCCATCGTCGGCGACCTCGGCGCCGGGCAGAAACAGTTGACGGAAATCGCCAAGGCGATCTCGCAGGATGCCAAGGTGCTGGTGCTGGACGAACCGTCGACGGCGCTCGCCGTTTCCGACGTCGAACGGCTCTTCGTCTTCCTGCGCAAGCTGAAGGCGAACGGGGTGGCGATCATCTATGTCAGCCACCGCATGGACGAAATCGCCCGCATCGCCGACCGCGCAACGATCCTGCGCGACGGCCGTCACGTCATCACCGCGCCGCTCAGCGAATTGCCGATCGATACGATGATCGAGCATATCGTCGGCCGGCGCTCGAAAGGGCTGTCGGACGTCGAGCGCGGCGCGGCTATGCGGGGCGATGTTCTTCTGGAACTGAAGAATGTCAGCGGCCGCCACAAGCCGGAGGACATTTCCCTAACGCTGCGTCGCGGCGAAGTACTGGGGCTCGCTGGCCTTCTCGGTTCCGGCCGCTCGTCGCTCGCGCGGGCGATCGCTGGCATCGACCCGGTCCTCAAGGGCGAAATCCGCATCAAGGGCCGCGCGGTCGTGATCCGCAAGCCTGGGGACGCGATCGCCGCGGGTGTCGCACTGGTTCCGGAAGCACGCGCGACCCAGGGCATCATCCCCGCCCATTCGGTTGCTTCCAACATGATCCTCGCCGTCATCGACCGGCTTTCCGCCGGCGGTCTCGTCGATACGAAGGCGGCGAACGACCTGACCGACGCACAAATCGGGCGCCTGCGCGTAAAGACGGCGAGCCGCGATCATGCCGTCTCGACGCTTTCGGGCGGCAACCAACAGAAGGTGGTCATCGGCAAATGGCTCGCCACCAATCCCGACATCCTCATCCTCGATGAGCCGACCGCGGGCATCGATATCGGTTCGAAGTCCGAGATCATCCGCCTCGTTCGTGAACTCGCGGCCGCCGGCAAGGGCATCATCGTGATCTCGTCCGAACTCTCCGAGCTTCTGACTGCCTGCGACCGCATTCTCGTCATGTCCGAGGGGCGTGTGCACCAGGATCTCCCGCGCGAGGCACTGGAAGATCCGTCCGTGCCGGCCGACGACCTTGCTCATCGTCTCCAGGCCGCCGAACAGCGGCTCCAGATCGAAATTCAGAAGGCCCTTGCGCTTCAGGAGGTATCCCATGGCTAACGCCTTCTTCGCCAACTGGCGTCAGAACATCATCTACATCGGTTTCGTCGTCATTTTCATCGTCTTTGCCGTGACGCTGGCCGACAAGGGGTTCCTCAATCCCAACAACCTTCTCAACATCGTGCGGCAGACGGCGATGATCGCCGTCATGGCGATCGCCATGACCTTCGTGCTGTCGGCAGGTGAGATCGACCTTTCGGTCGGTGCGGTCGCGGGCCTTTCGACCGTCACGGTCGCGATGGCGATCGCGGCGGGCGGACCGATCGTCGGTGTCGGTGCCGGCATTGCCACGGGGCTAGCGGTCGGCATGTTCAACGGCTGGCTGACAACCCGCATCGGCATTCCGTCGTTTCTCACCACGCTCGCCATGATGGGCATTGCCAAGGGGGTCGCCATGTGGATATCGGCGACCGCCGCCGTGCCGATCCTGTCGCCGGGCTATTCCTGGCTCTTCGGCGGCGGCAATCTGGGCCCGATCCCGGTGCTGCTTCTCTGGATGGCAGTTCTCGGCGGTATCGGCCATATCGTTCTGCGACGCTCGGGCTTCGGCCGGCGGGTGCTGGCAACCGGCGGTAGCGAAACGGCGGCGCGCTATTCCGGCATCGATACGAAGGCCATCAAGTTCAAGGTGCTGGTCATCTCGTCTTCGGCGGCAGCGCTCGCCGGCATGCTTTATGCCGGGCGCCTGCAATCCGGCCGCTTCCAGCTCGGGGAGGGCGACGAGCTCTCGGTCATCGCGGCGGCCGTGCTGGGCGGCACCAGTCTCTTCGGTGGCAAGGGAACGGTCATCGGCACCATCGTCGGCGCGCTGATGATCGGCCTCATCAACAATGGCCTCATCCTCATGGGCCTCGAATTCAGCCAGCAGCTGATCGCCCGCGGCGGCATCATCATCCTCGCCGTCGCGCTCAGCCAGAAGAGGACCTGAGCGTGACCATGACCATCGTCGGAGCCGTCACCGACCTGTCCGCAGCGCGCCGGGACGAACTCGACGCGCTTCTCGGCGAGCAAATTGCATCCACTCATGCCGAAATCGATATCGAGTTCGTCCTTTAGGAATTGAGGAACCGCTTAATAATCGGATTGTACGACCTTTGACGGTAGGCAGCGACGCGATGCTTACGCAGGGAGCCGAACTGGGAGATGCAGTTCAGCCTGAGAATGTAAATAGTGTGAGCTCAAGCCGAGGCGCGACTTGCGGGCTCGTTGATCCTATCCTCCCGATCGCACCTGCGCGAGCAGCTTCTGGCGGAAGACCTCGGCCGGTGTCTTGTAGCCGAGGCACTTGCGTGGCGT
>NZ_JBLZPH010000124.1:0-4731 GCF_049199205.1 Shinella sp. M31
TGCCGAGCACGGCCCAGGCGAGCAGCGCCACGAAGGTCAGGCCGAAATCGACATGCAGGTTTTCCAGCCCCGCAGCGAAGGGGAAGGTGACGACCAGCGCGCCGACATATTGCAGCGTCGCGATGGCGCGGATGTCGCCGGTCGGCAGATATTGTTTCTGGTAGATCGTGCCATAGGTGACGGCGGCCATGCCGAGCATGTTGACGACGATGGCGAAGGCCGGAATTTCCGCCGCGCCATGGCCGAAGAATTTCGGCAGCACGGCAAGCAGCACGCCCAGGAAACCGAGGCCGAGCCCCATCTTCTGCGTGCCGCTCAGCCGCTCGCCGATGAAGAAGGGCGCGGCCAAGGCCGTCATCAGCGGCTGAAGTGCTGCGATGATCGAGGAGAGCGCTGCCGGCACGCCCTGCCCGATCGCCCACCAGACGGCCCCGAGATAGATGCCGTGCAGGAAGGCGCCGGAGATGACGGCGTGCACGATGGTGCGCCGGTCGCGCGGCCAGGCCGCACCCGAGACGAGACAGAAGCCGGCAAACAGGATCGCGGCTGTCAGGTAGCGGATGCTGAGGAATGTCAGCGGCTCGGAAACGAAGGTGGCGTATTTGGCCACGACCCAGCCGGTCGACCAGAGCAGAACGAAGATGGCCGGGGCCAGGCGATCGAGGGACATGGGACTTCCGGCATCAGGACAAGCGTGCGCGAGCGATAGGCGCTGCCCCCGTGATGGTCAAAGGAATTTCCTTGATGCTTAGGTTCAGCGAAAGGCGGTGCGACCACGCTTTCGGCATCTGCCAATCATTTCGGCAGAGGCACCGCCGGCGGTTGCGCAGCCATTGCAAAAAACCGTCGCCATGGCCGGTTTAAACGCACCCAAAGCGGTATGAGAATTCTTTCCCTCTCATTGAGCATGGTTCTTGCATTGCCTCTTATGTTGTACTCAAATGGCGAAAAATGGGGAACACGCCTTTGGCATTTGATGAAATGATGAACGCGGACAGCAACCCGCGGCAACCCTACGAAAACTACCATGACTGGTATGAAGGACAGGATCGGGCTCGCCTGATCGCCAAATCAAGAGAAGCCGAAAATCTCTTTCGAAAAACCGGCATCACCTTCGCGGTCTATGGACACGCAGACAGCTCCGAAAAGCTCATCCCCTTCGATATCATACCGCGCATCATTTCCGGCCGGGAGTGGCGCAAGCTCGCCCAGGGCATCGAACAGCGGGTCATCGCCCTCAACGCCTTCCTCGACGACATCTACCACAAGCAGGAAATCATCAAGGCCGGCCGCGTGCCGCGCGAGCTGATCGAGCGCAACGTCGCCTTCCTGCCGCAGATGATCGGCTTCAAGCCGCCAGGCGGCGTCTATACCCACATCGTCGGCACCGACATCGTGCGCACCGGCGAGGACCAGTTCTACGTGCTGGAAGACAATGCCCGCACACCCTCCGGCGTCAGCTACATGCTGGAAAACCGGGAAACCATGATGCAGATGTTCCCGGAGCTGTTCCACCTGAACAAGGTGCGCCCGGTCGAGGACTATCCGAAGACATTGCGGCAGAGCCTTGCATCCCTTGCGCCCCCCGGCTGTTCTGGCAAGCCGCGCATTGCGGTGCTGACCCCGGGCATTTTCAACTCTGCCTACTACGAGCATTCCTTCCTCGCCGACATGATGGGCGTGGAACTGGTCGAAGGCTCGGACCTGCGCGTCGTCGACGGCAAGGTGAAGATGCGCACGACCCGCGGCTACGAGGCGATCGACGTGCTCTATCGCCGCGTCGACGACGATTTCCTCGACCCCCTCACCTTCCGGCCGGATTCGGCGCTCGGCATTCCCGGCATCATGGATGTCTACAAGGCCGGCAACATCACGATTGCCAATGCCCCCGGCACCGGCATTTGCGACGACAAGGCGATCTATTCCTACATGCCTGAAATCGTCGAGTTCTATACCGGCCGCAAGGCGATCCTCGAGAACGTACCGACCTGGCGCTGCTCGGAGGAGAACAGCCTCAAATACGTGCTCGAGCATCTCGAGGAACTGGTGGTGAAGGAAGTGCACGGCTCGGGCGGCTACGGCATGCTCGTCGGCCCGACCGCCTCCAAGAAGGAATGTGCGGCCTTCGCCGAAAAGCTGAAGGCCCGCCCCTCCAACTATATCGCACAGCCGACGCTGTCGCTCTCGACGGTCCCGATCCTCGTCAACAAGGGTATCGCGCCCCGGCACGTCGATCTCCGTCCCTATGTGCTGGTTTCCGACAAGGTGCAGATCATTCCCGGCGGGCTGACCCGCGTGGCGCTGAAAGAAGGCTCGCTGGTGGTCAACTCCAGCCAGGGCGGCGGCACGAAGGACACCTGGGTACTGGAGGACTGATGCCTATGCTGGGAAGAACTGCAAACGGCCTCTACTGGATGTTCCGCTATATCGAGCGTGCCGAAAACATCGCCCGTCTCATCGATGCGGGCCTGCGCATGGCGCTGACACGCTCCGGCTCGTCCGATGAGGATTGGGACGGCGTTCTGCAAAGTGCCGGCGTGCGCGAGGATTTCGACACCGTCCACCACAAGCTGACGAGCGCCGACGCGATCGACTACCTGCTGCGCGACCACTCGAACCCGTCGAGCGTCATGTCCTGCATCGAGGCGGCCCGCAACAATGCCCGCATGGTGCGCACCGCATTGACGCGCGAGACCTGGGAAGCGACGAACGAGTGCTGGATCGAGCTGAAGCTGGCACTCTCCAAACGCGTGAAGCCCGCCGACATGCCGGAGGTGATCGGTACGATCAAACGCTGCACCGCCCTCATTCGCGGCGCCTTCCACGGCACCATGCTGCGCGACGATATCTACAACTTCTCGCGCATCGGCACCTTCATCGAGCGGGCGGACAACACGGCCCGCATTCTCGACGTGAAGTATTATGTGCTGCTGCCGGCCATCGCCAAGGTCGGTTCGTCGCTCGACAATATGCAGTGGGAATCGATCCTGCGTTCGGTTTCGGCGCATCGTTCCTACAGCTGGGTCTATGACGGCGACTATTCCTCGACCAATATTTCCGACTTCCTGATCCTCAACGACCGCATGCCGCGCTCGCTGGCCTATAGCTACGACAAGCTCGTCAGCAATCTCGGTTATCTCGCCAAGCTCTACGGCGACAACCATGCGGCGCACGAGACGGCGTCCGCGACGCTGATGCTGCTGAGAAGCCGCAGCATCGACGACATCATGGAACAGGGTCTCCACGAATTCATCGAGGAATTCATCGTGCACAACAACCGCCTCGGGGAAGAGATCTCCGACGGCTATCGCTTCTATCGTTGAGCGGGGGGCGAGCGATGCGACTGAAGATCAGCCACACGACCGAATATACCTATGACGACCCGGTGCAATATTCCCTGCAGCGCCTGCGGCTGACGCCGAAGACGCAGCCGGGCCAGATCGTACGCGCGTGGGCGACCACCGTGCACGGAGCCCGCGTCGAGGCCGGCTATACCGACCATTTCGGCAACCATGTCGATCTCGTCAGCACCAATGCCGAGCAGGTGACGATCCGCATCGTCGCCGAGGGCGAGGTGGATACGGAAGACCGCGCCGGTGTCTTCGGCCCGCATCAGGGATTCGTGCCGCTGTGGCTCTATCTGCGCGAGACGCCGCTGACCAAGCCGGGAAAACTCATCCGCGATCTCGCCAGAGCCGCGACGGGCGACAACGAGCTGGCCCGTATGCACGCCGTCATGGCGGCGATCCATACCGGCGTCGAATACAAGCCAGGCGAGACCGCCGCCGATACGACGGCGGAGCAGGCGCTTGAGAAGAGGCAGGGTGTCTGCCAGGACCACGCCCATATCTTCCTCGCCGCCGCGCGGCATCTCGGCATTCCCGCCCGTTATGTCTCCGGTTATCTGCTAATGGAAGAGCCGGAGCAGACGGCAAGCCACGCCTGGGCGGAAGTGCACCTGCAAGGTCTTGGCTGGGTCGGTTTCGATGCCGCCAACAAGATCTGCCCCGATGCGCGCTATGTCCGCCTATCGAGCGGCTTGGACTATACGGACGCCGCCCCCGTTTCCGGCATGGTTTTGGGGCGTTCGGCCGAAACGATGAGTGTCGCTATCAAGGTGGAAGCGACCAGCCAGAGCCAGTCGCAGAGCCAGAGCTGATGGCGGCCGAAAACGACCGCCGTCATTGCCCATATTAGCGCGATGCCGTTTCCAGCAGGCGGCAGAGTTTCACCAGGGCCGCATCATAGCCGCCGCTGTTGACGCCACGGCAGCGCTTGATCATCTGCTGCTTGTCGCTTGGCGACAGCTGGGCAAAGTCGTCGACGATCGCGCGATCCCGATCCTTGCCGGGGGTGGGGCGGCCGTCACCGGGCTTGTCACGATCGGTGGGCGTGGTGGGTGTTACGCCGTCGTCGTCACCTCCAAGGCTGACGTCGACATCCGCGTCGATCAACCCGCTACCGCCGACATTGGCGCCGATGCCAACACCGAGGCCGCTCGAACCGCCAACCGTTGCTCGCGCGTTCGCGTCCAGCAGGCCACGGGAGCCGCCGACATTGGCGTTGACGCCCGCATTCACGCCGTTCCGCCCGCCGACCGACGCACCGACATTGGCATTCGCCAAGCCTCGCGATCCACCGACCGTGGCGCCCACACCGGCGTTTACGCCGTTGCGTCCACCCACCGATGCACCAATACCGGCATTGGCGACACCCTTCGAGCCGCCGACA